>CAYRFN010000066.1:0-19774 GCA_964423495.1 uncultured Desulfobacteraceae bacterium | reverse complement strand
TAAGTTGCTTCTCAGGCGGGCGGCAAATTACGGTGGTTGATGCCATAGCCACCATAAAGGCAAAGTACTGACTTAACATTCCGCCCGCCGTAGCGCAGTGATGTCCCTTTGGCCTTGCAGTTGACGTCTCGTTTTTGAAAAGAGAGCCCCATGTTCTGCCATGGCTAAATTGCGACTTTCTTAAAAGAGAGTCCCATATCCTTCTAAATGCGAAGCCTTTTGAACGTTACCAAAGAATTATGAAAGGGGAGCAGCGGGTTTTTGGAGAAAGTGTTGGTAGACTGACGTACACAGGATGCAGGCCTGACAAATATAATACTTTGTCTCCCTACAAGAGAACACGTCATTCATTGCCTTGCAAAGTTCTCATTTGGTATACAGGCCTTTGACTCGTCGGCAAAGGCTTAGGAAAGGTTATGGCTGATATTTAGCTAAGGTAATGGTTAAACACTGAATTTTGGGAAGCAAATATTGTCAAAAAACGGAGGCTAAAATAATGGGAATAATGAGCGGGAAAGTGTGCGTCATAACGGGAGGAGCCGGTAGCATTGGTTTGGAAAGCGCAAGTCTCTTACTGAAGGAAGGCGCCAAAGTCATGCTGGTCGGTCATAACGAAGAAAATTTGGTCCGTGCGGCTAAAACCCTAAATGCGAGCGCCGATTTTGTAGGAATCATGAAAGCGAACGTAGCTGACACACAGGAAACACAAAAATATATTAATCAGACTGTTGCCAAATGGGGCAAAATCGACGTGCTGTTTAGCCATGCGGGCATTAGCGGTGCCATCAAACCGGTTGTTGAATTTCCTGAGGAAGTCTTCGACGCCGTCATGGCGGTCAACGTCCGAGGCACCTTCCTGGCTTGCAAGTACGGTTTGCCCCACATGAATGACGGCGGCAGCATCATCATTACTTCCAGTATCATGGGCGTGACAGCCGACCCCGGCGTTTGCGCCTACGCGACATCCAAACATGCGCTCATAGGGCTTATGCGTACAGTTGCAAAAGAAGTGGCTGACCGTAAGATTCGCGTCAACATTCTGGCCCCGGGACCTATCGACAACACTTTCCAGACAAAGATCGAGGAACGGCTCACCGAGGTAATCGGGGAGGATGGCACTGAAATGCTTAACCGGGCCATTCCACTGGGCCGTCACGGCCAAGCGGAGGAGGTCGCCCGATTGGTTCTTTTCCTTGCTTCCGACCAAAGCAGCTTCTCGACCGGAAGCATTTTTATGGCAGACGGCGGGATGAATGCTTAATTTGAAATGGACTCTTGTTTTTGCATTGGAAGCATATTTTCAATAATGAGCCCTCGGCCTTTATCCCTATGGCATCATGGCTTTGCATGAGCTAATTGACATACTGGATTTAAACAGGAATAGCGAACTTTCGAAATCATTACACAGGCCTTCGCACTTTCAAGCCCAACCAAATGATATATATGAACATGAAAATGATTAAAAGTGAACACTATGCCTAACCTTTATGGATTAAGACTATGCTGAAGATTCGTAATTAATCCCTTGTTCAAGAGACACCTTGCTTATTCCGGAGTGACTTTCGGGAGGCCGCCGTTTTTCAGGATGTTATGAATTGGAGTCCACTGGCTCAGCTCCTGTCATTGATAATCGAGAGAAGAGATAATACGCATTGCATCTTTCCATCCACATTCAATGTAACCGCAAAATGAAGTCTTGATATTTTAACATCAAACATAGTATTTTCGCACAAAATCGGGGTAATGTCGTTAGGGCTATTGCCCCAACGATATCATATTCATGGGATCACCCCAATTTTTTAAGAACTTACTAAACAAATCAGGAGGTTTTTTAAATGAAAAAAATCGGAATTATTGGAGCCGGAAACATGGGAAGCGGTATTGTTCAGAAAACCGCCCAGGAGGGGCTTTCGGTTGTTATGGTCGACATTAAACCCGAATTCGTGGAAAAAGGATTAAATAATATTAAGACAACACTTCAGGAAGCCGTGGAACGGAAGATACTGAGACCCGAGCAGATGGATGAAATTATGGGCCGCATTGTGGGAACCACAGATTTGAACGATGCGAAAGATTGCGATCTGGTTATAGAGGCCGTATTTGAGGACATGGCTGTGAAAAAAGACCTATTCAAGAGACTCGACAAGATCTGCGGACCAAAAACCATCCTTGCCACAAACACCTCATCCTTTTCCGTGGATGAACTGAGCGAAGCGACAAATCGCCCGGACCGCTTTATCGGGCTTCATTTCTTCTACCATCCTGTTAAAAATAGGCTCCTGGAAATTATTCCGGGTTCCAAGACCTCACAGGAAACCACGACGGCGTGCAAGCAATACTCCCAACTCACCGGGAAGACCGACATCATTATCCAGGACGCCCCGGGGTTTGCCGTGAACCGGTTCTTTGTCCCCTGGTTGAACGAAGCCACGCGGATTCTGGAAGAGGGAGTCGCCAACATCCCAACCATCGACAAGGCGGCCATGGATGCCTTCAGAATTGGTATGGGGCCCTTTAAGTTGATGAACGCCACAGGGGTTCCAATAGCTTTCCATTCGGCGGAAACCTTAGGAGACAAACTCGGCCCCTTCTATGTCTCCTCTACCAAGCTCAGGGAGCAAACGGATACCGGTAAGTTGTGGTCCCTTGAAGGCGATGTGCAAGAGGACAAACTCCAGCTGGTATCGGATAGGCTTATGGCCGTGGTCTTCTATGTCGCTTCCTCCTTACTTCAAGAAGGGGTCTCGGATGTAGCGGATACAGACTTGGGTGCAAAGGTGGGGCTGCGCTGGAGTATAGGCCCTTTTGAAATTATGAACAAGGTAGGTATTGAAAAGGCTTATAATATGGTTGAAAACCTTCTGAAGACCTGGCCTTCTGTCCAAATGCCCAATCTCCTGGCCCAGCAAAAGAACAAGGGCGAACCTTGGGAGATCCGTTATGTGAAATACTCTCGTGATGGTGAAATAGGCAGGATGATAATCTCCCGCCCAGACGCCATGAACGCCCTGAACGAAACGGTGGTGAGGCAAATAGATGAGGCCTTTTCCCAGGCCGAATCTGATAACGACATTAAGGCCATTGTGCTGGAAGGAGCCGGGAAGGCCTTTGTGGCAGGCGCGGACATAAAATTTTTTATTGACTGCATTAAAGAAGACCGGCTCGATGATAACCTCGCCTTCACAACTCACGGCCAGGAGGTTCTAAACCGCATTGATGACAGTAAAAAGCTGGTCGTAGCTAAGATGGACGGCCTGGCCCTGGGTGGCGGGCTGGAACTTGCCCTTTCGACTGATGTGATAGTCGCTACTCCTAAAGCGGCGATGGGATTCCCCGAAACCGGAATCGGCATCTATCCCGGTCTCGGCGGGACCCAACGCACCAGCCGTTTCATTGGAAAAGAATTGTCCAAATACCTCATCTTCTCGGGACGGATTATTTCCGCAAAAGACGCCCATGCCATTGGCCTGGTGGACTATATTTGTTCACCGGATGAAATTGATGATAAAATCAGATCTCTTATTGCCGAAGGGGCAACTCAAAATAGAGGAAAGGATACGGAATCGTTGCCTGAAGATTGGCGCAGGCTTAAGGCACTCTTTGCCGATGAAAATATAGAATCTTGGCTGAGCGGGAAATATATTGAGGATGATGATCCCTTGGCAGCCAAGACCGCTAAGATCATTGCAACCAAGGCACCCATCGCCCTGAAGCTGGTAAATCAAATCGTGGATACGGGCTATGAAATGCCATTAAAAGAGGGAATGAAGGAGGAGCTGGCTCATCTTAATGAGGTATTCTCCACACAAGACGCCCTGACAGGTCTGACTAATGTGGGGAAGAAAGATATTCAATTCGAAGGCAAATGACAAGTGTTATCGAATCCCCTGAATTTCACTCTCCCTTCAGGAGAGTGTTGTGGTAAGGCCCCCGGCCCAGGTTCGGATTGCATTCCAGTCGCGGAAGTCACCTTCAGGCACACCCTGTTTTTTCATTTTAGATTTCATGACCGTCCGATATATTAGATTATATGCCTATTGACTTAGTTCATAACGTAGCCGCGGCCAAGTGAAACTCATTGATAACACATCGTTCTTACATCGAGTAGACTTTTGTAGTAAATCAAGCTGTAATATTTCCTTAAAGCCTTATAGCTCATTAGAAGCAGATAAGCTTTTTAAATTGTTTACTGAGATATGGCCATAACATCTCGAAATTACAAGGATAATATTTAAAACGAAAAAACCCATCGGTGAAGCAACATCAGTGAAGGATTGAGTTAAACTTTTGAGGGTTAGAATTTTATGAGTTAAGTCAATAGGCATTTAAAGTTTTAATTATAGATGACGACGAAAAACTCCGTAGGCTTCTCATGGAATATCTGGAGGGAAACGGGCTTAGTGTATTGACCCTGGCCGACGGTTCTGATGTCCTGAAAACCATCCGTACTGAATCACCTGATATTATCATTCTGGACATCATGTTGCCCGGAAGGGATGGACTGGAGGTGCTGAAGGAGATCAGGAGGGACCACACAATACCCACTATAATGCTTACCGCCAAGGGAGAGGATACGGATCGTATTGTGGGCCTGGAGCTGGGGGCGGATGACTATCTGCCCAAGCCCTTCAACCCAAGAGAGTTGCTTGCCAGGATAAAGGCAGTTCTGAGAAGAATTGTTTTAGAAGATAGGGAGGAGACCAGAAAAAAGGAAGACCATGTTATAAAGGCAGGCGGTCTTATTCTAAACAAATCAAAACAGAGTATTTTAGTGGAAGGTAAAGATTTGGAACTATCCTCAACAGAATATAAACTCCTCAAAGCCTTGATGGAGCGGCCAAATCAGGTCCTCACGCGGGATCAGCTTATGAATCTGGCATGCGGCAGGGACTTCATGGCCTTTGATCGGAGTATCGATGTGCACATAAGCAAGCTGAGGGCCAAGGTGGAAACCGATCCCGGCACCCCAAAAAGAATAAAAACCATATGGGGAACGGGCTATATGTCTGTGGATACACCATGAGACCTGGAAAACTATATATCAAGATCTCTTTATCATTTCTTGCCGTCCTTTTCGTCACTCTGATCATTGTTTTTGCACTCTTCCTCGCGTCTCCCGGTAAACACTTAACCAGGCGATTAGAAGAGTTCACCAAAACAAAGGTCATGATTGTAAAGGAGGTCGTTGAAGACAAGATTAGATCGGCACCGACCACGGATTTGTCGAAAAATGAACAGCTACGAGATTTTCTTTTAAATTTCGGGGAAATCCTGGGGGCGGAGGTCTGGCTACAGCGAGCGGATGGGACCATACTTCTAAAGTCCTTCTCCGGTGAAATTCCACCGACTGTAAAGGAACTCAAAAAAAGGAGATCAAGGGACTATGGGGGTTTTAAATTATATCACGGAAAACATTATGGTTTTTATGCCGTTATTCCCATCACATCTCCAGAGGGGAAAAAGGGCAATATCCATATATTGTTTGGCATACAAGAGCCACCCAGCCCAGAACGCGGCTTTGCCTTAGGCCTTGCCATTATCGGTCTGATCATTGCCCTGTTGATCATTCCGATTTCGAGATTCATTATCAAGCCCCTGAAGAAACTCAGCAACTCCGCCCTGCAGATTGCGGACGGAGACCTTTCTCATAGGGCCAATGTAACGAGTAAAGACGAGATTGGCCAATTGTGTCAATCCTTCAACAATATGGCCGATAAGCTGGAAAGCATGATTATAAGCGGTAAAGAGCTTACGGCTAACGTATCTCACGAACTCAGGACTCCCCTAACAAGAATTAGGATTGCTGAGGAGCTACTCAGGGCAAAGTTGGAGCAGGGGAACTTTAAGGAATATACGAGATACCTGAATGATATCCGGGAAGACATAAGTGAACTGAATAGTCTAATAGGCCGGATCCTTGAATTATCAAAGCTGGATATCCATGAATCTCCGTTAAAGTTTGAAGCACTTGACCCATCGGATCTATTAAACGATCTTCTGGCACGTCTTAAGCCGGTTATTGAGAGCAAGGATCTGAGAATTAAAACAGACCTATCATTCCATCCTCCCTTTATGGCCGACAGGGAAGCCTTTTGCACGGCACTCTCAAACATACTTGATAATGCCACCAAGTTTACGCCTAAAAATGGCAATATTATCGTTAAGATGTATTCTGAACATGGCTTTTTGGAGATAAGCGTAACAAACTCCTTTGAAAAATTGGCAGAAGAAGATCTGATCAGTATTTTTAACCCATTCCATAGGACAGACCAATTCAAGGCCGCTGGATCAGGATTGGGCCTTGCCATCACCAAAAAGATAATTGAAAGACATGGTGGAAATATCGAGGCATTCAATTCACCTGAAGGATTGGAGATCCTGATAAGACTTCCTACTGAACCATTAGAATGAAAGGGGGAAGATGTTGTAAGGTAAAACGGTATATTAATTAAAGGTTGATCAGAGAAGGTATATATCTCAGATACCCGCCCCTTACGCCTAATTGCTCACCGGAGAGGGCCGCTCTTTGGCCCGAATCCGGTGAAGCAAAATGTTATATTTCAATCCTTTTTATCGTTTTCGATTAAAAGAAGAGCCATTTTTTTAGCCTCCTCTCGAATTTCAACAATTCTCTCTGCTGTAATTTTTCTATTAGCACTTATTTCATCCGACAATTTCAGTAGATGGAAAATATAGGAATCAATTGGTAACAAAATAGTTTTCTTGTTCGCTAATTTTATCCGCTCCATATCTTGTTTCCAATACTCAACTGACATTTTGAGCAAAAGCTCTTTCTGATGTTTCCTTTCCTCTAAAGCTTTAGCCGATTTGTTATTGATGTAATTTACAATACTTGTGATCAAGACACCTGCTAAGATGCATGCAGGTGGTAACCAGTATGTCCAGATTGGGATTTGTTGAACGACTTGATCGGGCATAGTTCAAAGCCTCTTCCAAAATATAATGCGGGCGCTTCAGCGGCGCGGCTTTAGACGCGTCCGACTGAAAGCGCAATGTTAGTGTTTGTCGGCGTGAAAACCGATACGCCTTTTCTTTGGTGGCGGATCTGGTTTCAAGAGTTGTTTAATGGCTTTAATCAATTCTATAATCTGCTCATCATGGTCAGCCAGATGCCACTCGATTTGAACAATTCGGTTTGACAGTTCTTTATTCTCCGCGATCATCTGGCGTAACTTTATAAATGCCCTGACAATATATACGCTGACCTCTATAGCCCTTTGGGAATTCAGGACATTTGCAGCCATTATAGCGCCATGTTCCGTAAATGCATAGGGTAATGAACTGGAATATTTCAGTTTTGAGAGGTGGTCGCAATTTGCGACCACCTCGGCTTTTTCTTCTGCCAAAAGCTGAAACATGAAATCATCTGGAAATCGATCTTTGTTCCGTTTAACCTGCTCATTCAGCCGTTTTGTGGGCACGCCGTAAAATTCTGCCAAATCCGCATCTACAATGACTTTTTCACCCCGGATAAGCAAGATACGTTGCTCTATTTTTCCAACAGGAACGATAACCTTTTTCTCAGGCATGGAATTTAAACCTTATTTTCAGAGCTTAGCCGGTCGCAAATTGCGACTACATTTTTTAAGACACTAATGCGGCGGACGAAGGCAACGCCGCATTACCGCGACACGCAAGTGTCGCGGTAACATAGTATTAGCCGACACTTTTGTCGGGCATTTTAGGATATTGAAATACAAAAAACAACAAAAAATTAGCAAAAAACCTGCTTGCATGGTGCGGATGCTGTGTGCTATCATCAGAGTAAGATATTGATAATAAATGACATTGAGATGTAGGATATGAATGATATCCAACAGCGGAAGAGGGTGCAGGTCGTTTAGGCCAGGAAAGCATTTTAGATATCATCTTGAGACGTAAAGTGGGACGTGTCACATTGTCAAGGCGTTTTGGAACCAACGTTCCCTTTTACGTCCCCGGTTTCTTGAGCCCCACTTCATATGTAACTTTGGGAAAGATAGCTGCACTCATCAAATCGTCCTGGGGTTTTGAAATCCAGATTTCGAAATCTCAGAAACAATCTGCACCTTCCATAACCTGCCCACATTGTGGTGGCCGGCTAAAATATAGGTGCTCTTTTCTGCCATTTATGATGATTCCTGCAGGGTTCGGATAAAAAGGCAAAACGCCATCCTGATTTGTTACCGATTTTACAGGCGAAAGTCTCGAATTAAACGGTACAGAACAACTGCGTCTTTAAACCGCAGAAATGGATATGCTAAGGGGTAAATTTACCAAAGAACGGAGGAAAGAAGCATAGTCCTCTAAATGCTCCTAATCTCTTGAAGATAAAAACTTTTTTAGCTGCTTTTTGTAATATCCCTTCCTATCCCCCAATGCGAGAGGGATAGCTTCTTCGATAGTCTTAACTGCCTCTCTGATCAACCCGTTCGTATAGTAGGCCTCCGCTAAAGTATCAAGAAATACTGGAGACCTCTCAAGCGCTACTGCCTTCTTGGCAAGATCAAGGGCACGCCCTTCATCTCTAAGATCTTCATCGGGAACAGTGACCAAGAGCCAGGCTAGATTGTTTAGAGCGACTGCCTGACCTGGATCAAGGTTAATGATCCTCTCATAGGTCTCGATAGCCTCTTGATATTTTTTCATATGATGGTAAACCATAGCCAGATTTAGATACAGGGCGATGTTATCCGGTTCCTTCAGGATCTGTTGGTTCAATGCCTTTCCGGCTATCGAATAGGTAAGATTCTGTTTAATAGGGCTGAAATTCAAGAAGTACCCAAGGCCGCATAGGCAAACCAGATAGATTAAAAACGAAATTGCTAAAAATCGGTTATGATACCTGACCAGACCTGGATACTTTAACATTCTCCAGAGATATTCCACCCTCTCCCTGATGCTGAAGTGGTGCCAGCTGGGAAGATCTTTAGTTTTTTCGCTAAGATAGGCAATTTTTTCTAATGAGCTGATAGTGGGTTTGGGGGTCCCCATGGTCACTGCCGAATAGAAATCTGCCTGGCGTTCAAAATTGCGCATGAAAAAACCCATGACATAGCGAAAATAGAAAATCAGGGTCATCAGCATTGGAACAGACAAAATTAGATAAAAAAGGTTAGCGGATTGAGAGTCCTTACCAGAAATCATCTCCATAAAAAAGGGATGTGCATAAAGCAAATAGAAAAATAAATCAAATAATCCGAAAGAAATTACCATAAAACCAACAAAAAAGAGGATATAAAAAAGTAGGTGGCGATACTTAGCATGCCCCATTTCATGGGCCATCACCGCTTTTAGTTCATCAATGGAAAGGCTTTCAAAAAGAGAATCGGTAATAAGAAGGTATCTATACCTCGGAAAAATCCCCATAATCCCGGCAGTCATTATCTGCCCATCAAAAATAGGCCAATTCAAGAGATTACGGTATTTAAAGCCTTTATCACGCAGAAAGGCCTCCAACTGCCTTGCTTTTTCTGATGCCTTAATTGGCTTGCATCCCCACCAATACTGGATGAATCCGGGCATGAAGATCATCAAAAGTATCAAAAAGCTTGCAAAAAATATGATTTGTCCCTCGGCTCTACTCATGAAACCACCTGGTCTAAATAAAGGGCTAAATGCAATAAGGTCATACACTAAGGATAAAACTATCCACGGAAATAAGATGGGGAAATTGAGTTTGAAATTTGAAAAGATAAAGGTACGTCTTGTAATTCCCGGCCGGAATATAGCTTGATATACCGGATAAGCAAAATACCAGATCGTACACAAATAAATAAAGAATAGCGATAGGGCAAGAGTGCCTTGCAAAACAGAGACCCGTTCAAACCCTGGAATCATCTGTAGCCAATATTTTAAATTAAAGAGATAGGTAGCTAATGCGAACATGAATATGGCAAGGACCCAAAGCCTGACAATAAGCCTCTGATAAGGCCCGATCAAACGCCTATCATCCTCCCGAAGGGGGGTCCCTTGATCCATCTGTTTTATTAAATACCTAAATCCCCAACTACAATATCCTGCAAAGATCAACCAGCTTAAAAAAAGCATTGTGAGGAAAAAGAGGAGAGAACCTTTAGGGGCGCTGCCTGGATAATTAATATTGAATATTAGTAAGACAACAATGAAATAGATAATGTTGTTGAACATATGCCATTAACCTCGTCGCAAATACCTTGACTTGCTTAGGAAATATTCACTATATCAAAACTGTTATGTCAAGCAATCAGCTTTTATTAAAGATAAAGGTCAAAGGATTTCAGATCAAGAATAAACACAATCTGCATTGAAACAGAACCTGAAAAACTAAATCGAACCCACATAAAGACCCTTCAAGAAAAAATTAGAAGCCTGCTTTAAGAGACATATTGAGGGCACTGGAAAAAATAAAGCCACAGATAAATATCCCTCCAACAACCAGGATTAAGGCCAAAGGAGCTGTTGAACGAATGCTGGCCATTTATCAAAACCAAAAGGATGTACTTGCAAATGAATAAGCCTTCCAAAATCAAAACCAACCTGGAATACTTAAGAAAGCTCTTTATCATGCCGGATTCTCCAGACAAGTTCATCGAATTTGGCTATGAACTCCTTGAGATGCTCCACGTTTTTTTCCAAGAAAAAGGAGGTATCCATAGCAGTATAACATTGCCTGAACTTAGCAAAATCTTTAACCAGACTGGCATACCTGAAGATCCTAACCTTATCAAGGATGTCCTCTCAGAAATAAAGACCAATGTAGTAGGCCATTCGGTAAAGGTGGGCAACCCCCACTATATTGGCCACATGACCAGCGCTATTCCCTATTTTATGATTCTCCTTGAAATGATTATAGCGGCCTTAAATCAGAACCAGGTGAAAATTGAGACTGCCAAGGCCTCAAGCTTTGTGGAAAGAGAAGTTGTTGCCTGGCTTCATCGTCTGGTCTTCAACAGAACGGACAAATTCTACGAAAAGAACATTCAGAACCCTCGTGTTGCCTTAGGGAATGTCACTTCCGACGGGACTTTTGCAAATTTGACAGCACTTCTGGTGGCAAGAGAAAAGGCCTTTCCTCCAGAAAAAGATTTTCCAGGTCTTCGCATGGCAGGGATGGACCGTGCTCTCAGACATTATGGCTATAAAAAGGGTGTTATCATTGTTTCCACAAGGGGGCATTATTCCATCAAAAAAGCTGCAAATCTTCTTGGGATAGGAGAAGAAAATGTCCTGAATATCCCTGTGGATGAATATAATCATATTGACCTCAGAAGGCTTAAACGAAGAATCAAATCGCTACAACATGAGAAAGGGGAAGAGAGGGCAAAGATTATTGCTATTGTGGGAATTGCCGGCACCACAGAAACGGGAAATATTGATAATCTTCAAGAACTTGGGAATATAAGCCGTGGAGTGGGCGCCCATTTTCATGTTGATGCATGTTGGGGTGGTTCTGCTCTGCTCGTGGATGAATATCGCCCCCTATTTAAAGGCATCGAAAGGGCCGATTCAGTATCTATTGATACCCACAAGCTTCTTTATTGTCCTATGGCTATGGGTCTTATCCTTTTTAAAAACGAGAGAGACCTGGGCTACCTCAGACAGAGTTCCCAGTATATAATACGCCGAAATTCCGTGGATACAGGCAGGTTTACCTTAGAGGGATCTCGTCCATTTGCCTGCCTGAAACCTTGGGCATCTTTGAAAATCATTGGTCGACAGGGGTATGGCCTGTTATTCAGAAGCGCACAGGAGAATACTAATTGTCTGAAACAGATTCTGGACAGGTGCGGTAATTTTGAGACCCTAAACAAACCCGAACTCTTTATACTCAATTACCGTTTTATCCCACAATCTGTAAAAGAGAGGCTTCTTGAATGGAGGAGAATGAGAAGCTCCTCGAGCACTAGAAAGGCGGGAAAGGAACTCGAGAGAAGGATTAGGAAGGCCAATCATATCATTAATGCCCTAAATATAAAACTACATAAGGCCCTTAGAAAGGATAACACTACATTTGTGTCCAGGACATCCCTTGAGTCGACATATTACCGTCCCCAGAATATCATTGTCTTAAGGGCCATATTGATAAATCCACTGACAAATAGAGAAATCCTTGAAGAGATTGTGGCAACGCAGGGTCGAATTGGGTTGGAGCTATGGCCGGAGTTTATGCCCGCATTCCAGAAATTACTAAAGGAGCCAAAAAATAAAGCAGCATGAATTGAGAAGTAGTAGAGGAAAGAGTGTGGAAAATCGGCACATCGGGATGGAGTTACTCCCACTGGAAGGAAATATTTTACCCTTCCCACATCACAGAATCAAAATGGCTTGATTTCTATTCCGACCATTTCGATACCGTCGAGGTAAATGCAACCTTTTATCGTCTTCCAAGCCCCAAGACATTTGATAACTGGTATCAAAAAACACCAGATAGCTTTATTTGGGCTGTCAAAGGAAGTAAATTTATCACCCATACAAGACGACTGAAGGATTCTAAAGAGCCTCTTACAAGACTATATACTGCCATAGAAGGCCTGAGAGAAAAACTGGGGATAATTCTTTTTCAACTCCCACCTAGCCTCTCTTTTGACAAAGAACTATTCCTTACATTCTGTGAGAATCTTGACCATACTCATAACCATGCCCTTGAAATACGCCATCCATCATGGATTGATTCCCATATATTCGAGATCTTAAAAATGTATAATATTGCTTACTGCCTTTCGGACACTGCAGGAAAATATCCTTACCATGAGGCGATTACAGCTGATTTCATATATATTCGTCTCCACGGGTCCCAAAATCTGTACGTCTCTAAATACTCAGAGGATGAGCTTCAGGAATGGGCAAAAAAGATCCGGAATTGGAACATGCCAACCTACATATATTTTGATAACGACAATAGAGGATTTGCCATAAAAAATGCCAAAAGACTAAAGGAAATCCTCTCAATTTCCTAGTATTATGGGTTGGCACATATGTTATCGGTATGCCTAAAAGTAATATTCATTGCCTGAATCGCTTAGAATTGTTAAAGATGTATTAAAGTAGATGTGAAAAGGCTAAAAGAAATATAAAGGGATTATAGCGATTGGAGTATTGTTTCGTTATGAAAAAGGTCCTCAAAATGCGAGAAATGCAAAATAATCAGATGGGTATTATCAAGAAAATCTCTGCTACAGGTGATATGGGAAGAAGAATAAGAGAAATGGGTCTTGTGCCTAATACACAAATACAGATCCGTGGACGAGCACCCTTGAAAGATCCGGTTGCTATAAGAATAAAAGATTTTATCTTGACACTTAGAAACAACGAAGCAAGTCATATCCTTGTAGAGGTGGATCTGCCTGAACCTAAGTAGAAGAAAAAGTATGAGCAAAAAAACAACTATTGCACTATCAGGCAACCCCAATTCGGGTAAAACAACTGTCTTTAATGCTATTACCGGCGCCAGACAATATATTGCAAATTATCCGGGAGTAACCGTAGAAAAAAAGTATGGGCATGTCATACACAAAGGTCACGAGATTGAGGTTGTTGATCTCCCTGGAACCTATTCCCTGACAGCCTATTCGCTTGAGGAGCTCGTAGCAAGGGATTTTCTTATTGAGGAAAGACCTGACCTGGTCGTCGACATTGTTGATGCCTCCAATCTGGACAGAAATCTTTATTTGGCCCTGCAATTCAAGGAACTGGGCATCCCCCTGATCATCGCCCTTAATATGATAGACGTTGCAGAATCCAGGGGTATCACAATAGACTACGATATGCTATCCGCCTTGTTAGAAGTCCCGATTGTACCAATGGTGGCCAGATCAAAAAAGGGGATTCAAGAACTCCTGGACAAGGTGGTTGATGTGGCCGAGGATAAAAAGAAATGGCGTTCGGCTCTGATTTCTTACGGCATGGACATTGACCAAAGCCTGAATGAGATTGAGGATATCATAAAGACGTCCGAGGTTTTTGACAAAAAATATCCTTCCAGGTGGAAGGCCCTAAAATGCATGGAAGGAGACGATCAGATCTTAGAATTACTGAAAGCGGATCCAGTATTTGGCCAAAAAATCGACGCCATCTGTCAAAAGACATTTAAACACATCATGGACACATTAGAGGAGGAACCAGAGGGAATAATAGCTGACCACCGTTATGGCTTCATAACCGGTATCACTAAAAAGGCGGTCAAGAGAAAGATTGAATTACGCCTTAATCTCTCAGACAAGATTGACATAATCTTAACAAATCGCATCATCGGTCCCCTAGTAATGATAACCATTCTTTATGTGATCTATGCCTTCACCTTTTGGGTAAGTGAAATGCCAATCCATTGGTTCAAAGCCTTCTTCAGTTTTCTTAAAACGACTGCCTCATCGGTCATTCCGGGTGGACACCTGCAATCCCTGATTGGCTCTGGAATCATTGATGGTGTAGGTGGGGTCTTGGGCTTTGTTCCCCTTATAATGTTTATGTTCCTCGCAATTGCCATTATTGAGGACTCTGGCTATATGGCAAGGGTGGCATATATGCTGGACAGAATTTTGCGGTGGTTCGGGCTACATGGGAATTCTGTCATGGCCCTCATCATCAGCGGCGGGATCTCTGGTGGGTGTGCCGTACCAGGTGTAATGGCAACAAGGACCCTGAAGGACCCAAAAGAAAGGATTGCTACCCTCCTTGTTGTACCTTTTATGAGCTGCGGTGCTAAATTACCTGTCTATGCCATGCTCATAGGGGCCTTTTTCTCCAAAGACCGGGCGCGAATGATGTTTATCCTGACCCTGCTTTCCTGGGCCTTTGCATTGTTTGCCGCAAAAATCATTCGATCAACCATTTTAAAAGGCCCAAAGACACCCTTTGTTATGGAACTTCCTCCTTATCGAATGCCAACACTTCGAGGTATATTAATTCACGCCTGGGAAAGAACCTGGCATTATATAAAAAAGGCAGGAACAATAATCTTTGGAATTTCTATCATACTATGGATCATGATGACCTTTCCAGGGCTCTCCAAAGAGAAAGCCATGTATTTTGAAAATCGTCGAGAAAATATTACGCAATATTTTCTTGCATCACCTGATGTCAGAGGATTTGTTAATAATAATAAGGACCTCGACGAATTAAACGAACTTTATGATTCGTTCACACATGAAGAAAAAAGAAATAATATGTTATCTGCTGGGGAGTTTTTGCAAAGTCCATTTTTTTTATTGGTAAAAGCGGCATCTTTTCTCCAAAATACGAAGTTTACGACACATAAAATCGATAGCGCCCATCTAAAGGCCGCCGCCCACTATATCAATTATAGACGCAATATTATAGATATTGATATCAAAGAAAAGCAGGCTTCCTTACAGGGGACGATTGCCGGAAGGATCGGTAAAGGGCTAGAAACCATTACAAGGCCTTTGGGTTTTGACTACCGAACCAACATAGCCCTATTAGGAGGTTTTGTTGCAAAAGAAGTGGTCGTCTCAACCTTGGGAACCGCCTATTCGCTTGGCGAAACAGATCCTGATAAAGCTAGTTCTCTGTCAAAAAGCCTTAAAAACGAGCCCAGCTGGACTCCACTGCAGGGCTTTACCCTTATCATTTTCACCATGCTCTATGTTCCCTGTTTTGTAACCGTGATCATGATTAAGAGGGAAAGTTCCTTGAGATGGGCCGTATTTTCTATCATTTTTAATCTGGCTGTAGCCTATCTAATAGCTCTCGTTATTAGGCAGGGTGGTGCTGCCCTCGGCCTGGGTGTATAAAGAAGGCATATGGAGTAATGGAAAAATGACTAGGATTCCTTTTACAAAGGAAGGGCTTGAAAAGCTAAAAGAAAATTTAAAACACTTGATAAACGTAGAGAGCCCCGAAAACATCCGAGCTATAGAGGAAGCACGGCGCCATGGCGATTTTGCCGAAAACGCAGAATATCATGCCGCCAAGGAACGGCAGTCCTTTATTAGGGGCAAGATCAATGAGCTAAAGAATATCATTGGCAGATCAGAAGTGATTGACGTAGATGCTGGACCAGCAGATCAGGTCGTTTTTGGCCGGACAGTATTATTATATAACCCACAGACTGATGAAGAGATAGAATACCAACTCCTTGGCCCCTATGAGTCAGACCCTGAAAAGGGCAAAATATCCGTTACCTCTCC
Organism: uncultured Desulfobacteraceae bacterium; assembly: GCA_964423495.1. GTDB lineage: Bacteria > Desulfobacterota > DSM-4660 > Desulfatiglandales > Desulfatiglandaceae > CAYRFN01. The sequence goes on along the minus strand of CAYRFN010000066.1, from coordinate 3,647 downwards.
ATTAGGACAGGCATTGATAGGCAAAAAGCCGGGCGATGAAGTAAAAGCCAGGACGCCAGGCGGTGTCCAGGAATATGAAATTTTAAAAGTTCGTTAATACAGAGATCATCAAACAAAGGTCTATAAGTTGATTCCAGCGAGAATATTTATACATGGCCTTGAAAGCAGCAACCAGGGCAATAAGTCAGTCTTTTTCAGGGAAAGATACCCTGATATGATCATCCCCAATTTCAAAGGTGAGCTTCAAGAACGCATGAAAAAGCTCGAAGGAATCCTCTCCGACAAATCAGACATAAGGCTTGTGGGATCAAGCTTTGGAGGGTTGATGGCATCCATTTTTGCAATGGAGAATGAATCTAAGGTGAAAAAAATGATACTGCTTGCTCCCGCAATCAATTTTATGAGGTTTTTACATCAAAACGGTAAAACAATTTCAGTTCCTGTCTGGATCTACCACGGAACTGCCGACCAGGTGATCCCCCTAACCGAAGTGGAGCCAATCGCCAAAGAAATTTTCCACAACCTCTCTCTCCATGTGGTCAACGATGACCACTTTTTGCACAAGACCTTCAAGACCATTGACTGGGATAGTCTTCTTGCCTGAACAATTTCCACTTATAATTACTCTGAATAAAGACCCCCTCACCCCTTCCTGCCTTATTTTCAAAGAGTTAAACAGTTACGTTTTTTGTAGGCCTATAAAGTGAGTTTGAAAGATAGTGAAAGTATTATTCCCTATAACCTTCTGGGACGGGCTGGCCATCGACATACACACGGTTATCCTCATCAAGAGCGAATTGACCTCTGGCAATCATTTCAATTGTACGGGGGAAGATTTTCCAGTCTCCCCTTTTTCTTAGTTGCTGCTGGTGTTCATCTACCACTTGAAAGAACCTCTTTTCATCCTTGATCAAGGTTTCAATGGGTGTTGGGAGCTTGACAGGTATTGGATCTGACACCATCAACAAGGGTCCTGTATCCACACCCTCATCTGTCCAGATAGTAGAGGAACAAAGCGTGCTTTCCCCGGCCGCAATAGCATCTCGAACCGCATTGTCCCCGACATATTTACGCCGCTTATCAAGCAAGCGAAGGGAGAGATCAGAAGGGTGAACATTAACGCACCTTTTCAAAGTTATGTAACTCATATATCCACCAAGGGCAATAACATCAATCTCAAATGCCTCTACCAGTTTCCTGGCAACACTATCATACTTTTTCCTAGCGGCCATCCCCTCAGGGGTATTTATAGTCCGACTCAGTGAAATCAGTTTATAAAAAGAGCGAATATCATAACTAAAATATGGGATACCGTTATCAAAGGCGATTTTCTCTCCAACACAAACTCCATCTGACCTGTCGCTGAATATGAAAACCACTTCAAAAGGTGATACACCCTCCTGAGCTCTCAATCTTTTCTCTCTTTCGATCAGCCTAATAACATTTGTACCTGAACCTGACATAAAGGCGGCCACCCGCATGGGCAGCCTTTCTTTATTGACATCAAAAATAGGTGTGATAGGCATAGTCAAATCCCTTGACCTTTTCACGCTTCTTCCAACAATGCCTCCACAGGTTTTAGATTATACGGACTTCCTTTCTCAATGGCTGTAAGGACGGATCCACCACCTGTGAAGTAATAGGTATCAGATGCATCAAGACCTGCCAGATAGATCTTTGGGCAGAGATTCTTTAGCTCCAGAAGCGTATCTCCGCCGGCAAACAGCTTTAATGCTGACGTGTTTGAGGCGATTAGATGATATAGGGCCTGGGAACCTTCAAAAAACAAAGGTGTTAACCCCATAACAGCATTCACAAAGATGGTCTTCGCCGATTTTATGACATCCTTGATTCTCTTTTGATCCAGTGATCTTGGATCAATATCTAAAATATACCCAATGTTTTTACCTTTACTTAGATCATCTATCTCGATAACTTTGTATTTCCCCTCAAATTTCCCCTCCGTAGTATCCGACTCCACAAGGTAGGGCATCTCCAGGATCTTTTTTTCTTTTTTATCCATTTCTACAAGTTTTATCGCAAGTGATCTATCTTCTTCCGAGACACCGGCAATTTGTACATTATATTTTGCTGAAAGAAACGTATTGTACATCACTCCACCAAGGATGAGGTGGTCCACTTTTGAATAGAGGGCATTGAGGGGCCCAATCTTAGTATCGTACTTAGCTCCCGCAATGACTGCCACAAAGGGTTTTTCAGAATCAAGTATCCTATGAAGAATCTTGATCTCGTTCTGAAGCAAAACTCCTGCAAAGGATGGTAAATGTTTGGCAATATTGTAGGTAGAAACATCGGGCTGCCATGATCCAAATGCATCATTTACATAAAGATCAGCCACCTCGGCCAGCTCTTTCACAAAGGCATCCCTCTCAGGACCTATGGATTGTTCCCCTTGAAACCAGCGCGAATTGGGGAGATAAATCATCCCTGTTCTTCCCTTTCTCAGATCTTCAATAGCGGGCTTGATGGATCCATCAAGATGCATAATCCCATATTCAGGGTCTATGGGGAATTCTTGAATATGTATCTTTATGGGGAGCTTATGTTCCAGATACTCGATGATGGGCCGTACAGATTGTTCCTCCAGGCATCTGATCTTACCGGTCTTTTTGTCTCTGGGCCTGCCTATGTGAGTCATAAGTATCGGTCTCCCCCCTTTTTCTGCAATTGTAAAAAGTGTCCCTAAAGTGGCGTCAATACGATATGGATCCTTGATTTTACTGCTCTTGACCACATTATGATCTACCCTGACCAGGACAACCTTGCCTTTCATATCGGCCTGCTGTACCAACCTCAGACGAGGATCCAATTCTCCCTTTTGCATTTGGCATTCTCCGTAATTCGGGTTATAAGATAATACCTACTGTTCTTTGTTCCATACAGTATTTATAAGCCTTTTTAGCAGGGTTAATCAAGACGAAATTGAAAACTATTAATAAGGGGGGTTTAAGTTATGATCGTTAGAAATATCAACGACAAGGAGGTTTTGGATACCACGTACATTGCCCACGGAGGAGCCATCGCACAAATGATACTGGACAGCAGGACATTAAAAGAGATTGGTTTCTTAGCCATTGCAAAGCTGGCACCTGGTAAAGAAATCGAAACGCATATTGATCCCATGGAAGAGATCTATTTTGTCCTTAGCGGTTCGGGTGAGATGTGTGTAGATAAAGAAACAAGGCAGGTTGGACCAGGCGATGCCACATGGATTCCGGTGGGTTCAAGTCACAGCCTCCTAAACAATGGAAAAGAAGACAGTATCATCCTTGTTGTTGCATCTCCTGCCTGGTAGAATGAGAAATGTCAAACAATCTGTCCTTTTAACTTGTCATGGATACACGAATTTCCTATAGTTCCATTCAAATCTTTATTATTCAGCCTGACCATTTCAACATATTGGTAATGTAAAAGAGGTTTAGTAACTGGAAGCATATTAGTTCTGAATTAAGTGGCATGAAATTTTATAACTTTACTGATATATTGGTAACGTTCAAAAGGCTTCGCATTTAGAAGGGCATGGAACTCTCTTTTAAGAAATCCGCAATTTAGTCATGGCAGGACATGGGGCTCTCTTTTCAAAAACGAGACGTCAACCGCAAGGCCGAAGGGACATCACTGCGCTA
>CAYRFN010000065.1:0-19915 GCA_964423495.1 uncultured Desulfobacteraceae bacterium | reverse complement strand
TTTTGCAGGGAGAGGTGTCTTTTCACTTGACTCGCCCTTTAATGGGTGACCCCTTAATCATTCATGCCATGCGCCTTATCATGAGCGGTGTTTTTGATAGGTATCCGGGATTGAAAATTATACTTGGTCATTTAGGAGAGGCACTACCTTTCTGGCTGTGGCGAATGGATAACCGGTGGCAAAAGGAAAAGGACGGCATCAAGGGAATATTTGAAGCTGATGAATCCGCCGCCAGGCTTAAGCAGAAACCCGGCCACTACTTTAAAGAGCATTTTTACGTAACAACCTGCGGGATGTTCTGGCAACCGGCTCTACAGCTTTGTGTGTCCGCACTGGGAGCGGGTAGAATACTCTTTACCGTGGACTGCCCTATGGAATCAAGTAAAAAGGCGGTACAATTCATAGAGTCAGCGCAAATAAGCGAAAGTGACAGAGAGAAAACTTGCCACCTCAATGCCGAAAAGCTACTCAGATTATAAAAACCGATGAGGACGTCAATTGAAATATAAGAGGAAAGCTATTTTGCTTTATTAATGGCGTCGGCCTCAAGTACTATTCTTGCGTCAACGGCCACGGCACCTTTGCTGTATGCCATAATCGGGTTGATGTCCATCTCCTTTATCTCCGGATTCTTTTCCACGAATCCCGATATATTCAGCAGTAATTCCTCCAGGTAAGATACATCCACCGGGGCCTGTCCCCGATAACCTTCAAGCAGACGAAAACCTTTTATCTCGCGAATCATCGCCCAGGCGTCTTCCCTGGTCAAAGGAACAATCCTGAAAGAGACATCCTTTATAATCTCCACAAAAATACCGCCGAGACCGAACATGAGCATGGGACCGAATTGAGGGTCTTTTGTCATGCCGATAACTACCTCAACTCCGGGAGCAGCCATTTTCTGCACGGATATGCCTTCGATCGCGGCCCCGGGGTTTTTCTTTGTGATAGTGGCCATTATCCGGTCATAGGCCTTGCCCGCTTGATCTGATGTCTTAATCCCCAGCTTCACGCCGCCGGCATCGGTCTTATGCGTGATTTGCGGTGAAATTATTTTCATCGCCACCGGATAGCCCAGGTTTTTACTAATTGTCACGGCATCTTCTTTTGACGCCGCAAGGGTTGTTTCGATGACATCCACACCTGCTTCTTTCAGGATTTCCTTGCATTGTATCTCACTCAGTATGGGTGTCGCTGCCCCGCGTCTTATTCTCGAAAGCACTGTTTCAGCGGTCGTCCCGGGCGCTGCAACGCAGGTATCAATATCATCTGCATGGTATTCCTTATTGATTCTTGACCTGAATTTCACCAGGTGGGCTAGTGCCGTAAAGGCCCGCTGTTCGCTTAGATAAACCGGTATTCCGTTGGTGAAGTAATAATCGCGCAGTTTGCGCCTCCCTTTTTCCAGATCTATAGCATCAATGCTGTTCAGTTCCTCAGTCATTACTATGACAACCGGTTTACCAAATTTTTCTTTTATTTTTACAGGTATTTCCATTAATTGCTGTTGCTCTTCTTTGGTAGGGGCCGCGCTACCCGACAAAAGCTTGCTTACCTCAACCGACAGGAATATCCGCCTGATCATTATGACATCGGTTTGATCACTTGAGGCCGCGGCTTCAAGAACAGATGTCAGAATCGCCAAAGGCGGGTGCGGGTTGCCGATATCAATTGGATTTTTTATCGAAGTGCCGGCAGCAGGGAGAATTGAACGCAGTTTCTTTTCTACATCGGGCGGGAAGGGGGGCATTGCCAAATCTGCAAGCTCACAGGCATCGGCACTCACAACGGTACCTCCTCCACCGCCGCTTATTAGCGCAACCCGCGGTCCGCAGCCGGTCGGCAAGCAGGAAAAGCCGACACTCGTATCTATCAACTCCTCCAGATTTTCTATTTTGATGGCATGGCTCTGGCGAAAGAAGGCATCCCAAACAGTCCTTTCGCCTGCCAGGGAACCGGTATGAGAAGTGGCGGCCGCGCTTCCCAATCGAGTCAATCCGACCTTCCAGAGTACTATGGGTTTCTTGCCCGAGTTCCTGCGGATGATATCGAGGAAGCGACGACCATCCTTGACTCCTTCCATGTATGCCGTTATAACCTTTGTCTCTTCATCCTGGACCAGGTATTCCAGTAAATCGGATTCATTGATGTTGCAGGCATTCCCATAGCTGATAACCTTGGAGAACCTGATTCCTTCACCGATGGAACGTATGACAATATTTTCAGAAAATTGTCCGCTTTGCGCGATTAATGCAATGCCTCCTGTTTCCCTCGGAAAGCTGTCGCCCGGGATAGTTGTTATTTTGCCGCTCGGGCAATATACCCCAAAGCAATTTGGTCCCATGATGCGGATGCCCTGACCGGCAATCTTAAGCAATTCTCCTTCGAGAAGACGACCTTCCTCTCCCAGTTCGCTGAAACCGGCGCTCAATACTGTTACCGACCTGATACCTTTTTTCAGGCAATCCCGCAAAATGTCCGGGACAAATCGGGCGGAAACACAGATAATCGCCAGGTCAATGCTGTCCGGTATATCAAGCACGGTAGGGTGTATTTTAAAACCCAGAACCTGCTCTCCCTTATAATTGACCGCATATAATTTGCCATTATACCCAAAGGCAAGAAGCGATTGCAGGTAGCGGGTACCAAAGGAATTCAGCGCTTCCGAGGCTCCTATTATGGCTATTGAGCGGGGGTAACAAAATCCATTAAGATCATTAATATTATCAACCATATTTTTCCTTTCAATATCAAGAGGCCATAGCTGTATTAACACACAAGCCAGAACTCCTTATACTATTAATCAAGGTATAAGGGCAAATGAGACAATAAAAAGCCTTTCCTTGAGCCTTAAGCCTCTTAGACATTTCCTGCCTCGCTTTGTACACCCCAAAACATTAGTCTAGGCGCGTTCCAGAATAATCTCGCCTAAATTAAGATCCGCATCAGTCTCCACCTTCAGTTCCTTGGGTATATAACCTTCATGTTCAACCAGAACAGTGTATGATCGATTCGATTTCAGTCCCTCAAATTCAAAATTCCCCAAAAAATCGGTTTCGCGGCTTTGCTTGCCGCTTCCGTTGCTTAGTGTCACTTTGACTCCCCCGGTGCACTCGTCCTGTCGATCTTTCAGCAATATCTCCCCCGCGATGAACCTTTTGGGGAGGTCTATATAGACGACATTCGGTTTTAACCCGTATTCGGGATGAAATTCCTCCGTATGGCCGGATTTTATCAGCGTGGATATCTCACTGTCAGGGTCATCCAGGTCCCCAAACAGAAGGGCTCCGCTGGGGCATGCTTCCACACACCGGGGTTCTTTCCAGCCCTGGTCCAGCAGGTGAGCGCAAAAGGTACATTTTTGAGGGATGCCTTTTTCCTCATTCCATTGAATGACTCTATGGGGACAGGAGGAGACAATATCTTTTTGGCCCTTGGATTTTTCCGGGTCTATCAGGATGATTCCATCCGGACGCCGATATACCGCCCCATCGGACACCGCTTTGACACAGGGCGCTTCATTGCATTGCAAGCAGGGTAGAGGAATATAATCCACTTTCAACTTCGGAAAGGACCCCCTTTCCCTTTCGCTTATTCGCATCCATGATTTTCCCGTGGGCGGTTGGGACAAAGAAAAAGGAGGGTAATCATTCCCTTCAAACTCATCTTTGCACGCAAGAAAACAGTTATAACAACCGTTACATTTGTCAATGTCAATCACCATTCCGTATCTGGCCATTTTCTTAACCCTCCCACTTTTCGATTTCGATAAGGCATGAATTGGGGGTCATTCCCGGCGCGTTTTTTGAAAGCATTCTGGAAGAGGTGAGAATGTTGACACATCCCCCTCGATCAATGGAGCCTGCCTTGCCCGGTTCCAATGGATCGTAATTGGCGGATGAGCCATAGCTGTGAACGATTCCGGGAAAAACTCTTTCGGTAATCACCGCGACGCACAGGACCGCGCCACGGTCGTTATACAGCTTAACCGTATCGCCATGCTTGATCCCTCTCCCGGCTGCATCCGCAGGGTGGATTCTTGCCGGCCACCAGGCATAACCGTCCTTGATGATGCGGTGGGTGGGGATTTCATTCAGCCACCCGGCGTGCTTATCGTAATGCGTGTGGAAAGAGAACCTCGGATGCGGACTTACAAGTTGAAGGGGGTATTTTTTATAAAGCTCGCTCCTGTATCCTTCCCAGCTGGGAATGTGCCGGGGCATGGGCGGTCGTTCTTCATCATCGGGAAATCGCGCGGTCAGACTTTGAGAAACAAATTCTATCTTGCCGCTATAAGTCCCCAGTTCACCGGCCTTTTCAGTATTTCGTTTGGGGTTCAGGGGGTCGGGCGTGTCACAATCCCGTCCTTCATAGAACCAGCGCAGGGCCGGAGTGGGCTTGTAATCTTCCCCGGGACTGATGACAATATAGCCTTTCTTGTCAAATTCCTCCCAGCTTATGAGTTTTGGCAGACCGGATATCCCGTAAAAGGCCCTGGCCCAGTCAAGAGCTGTTTTACCTTCGGTATACTCCTCTTTAAATCCCAATCTTTCGGCGATGAGGGACAAAATTTCATAGTCCGATTTGGATTCCCATAAGGGTTCAATGCATTTTTTCTGACGGACGATGATCCTGAAATTGCATCCATTACTTCCATGGATACTGTATCCGCCGGCAGCAGCCCATTCCCCGATATCATCACGTTCCAGGCTGGTGCAGGCAGGCAGAATAATATCCGCGTAGCGGCTTTCACTACCATACCAACAATCCTGATTAACCACGAATTCCAGTTTGGGGCTTTGATACATTCGCGTCCATTTGCTGGTATCGGACATTGTGCCCATGAAGCTGCTTCCATAACGATAAAACATCTTGACTTCCGGATAGCCTTCCATGGGATATGTAAAGTGAGTGAATTGCTGCTCAAGGGACTGACCACAAAATCCTTCTCCATACCAGCTCACAGGCGGGTTTAGAATGGCATCCGGTAGAGTCAAACGGTATAGACGCTGTCTAGTTGGATTTATAATCTGCTTTTTTGCGGCCCGGGATATCCCCATCCTTGAATCCGGGTCCGCGTAACCGGGAAAATAAACGCTGGTATCCGATGGCCCGCCCATAGTAGTTCCCCATATGGCGACGCCCGGTTTCCCCAGGCCCTGCATGGCCTGAAGAAGCACCATCATCCTGGCCCATTCCGTAGCGAATGCCTGCCTGCATGCCCCTCCTTCTCCGCCCCGGGTCCCTGCTGAAAGGACCGTGCGTTTTGCGGCCCATTCCCGGGCCAGGGACCTGATCTTCCGGGCGGGGATGCCGGATTCCTCCGACGCCCATTCCGGGGTCTTAGGCCGGCCGTCATCTTCCCCCAGGATGTGTTTCCTGAAATCTTCAAATCCTATGGTGCGGCCTTCAATATAATTTTTATCATAGGTGTCTTCGGTAATCCAGGTGAATGCGATGGCCATGGCCACGGCCGGGCCGGAGTCAGGTCGAAGGGGAAGCCATGTGCCGTCCATATGCGCGGCAGTGTAATTGAAATAGGGATCGAGAAAGACCATCTTCACTCCCTTTTCCTTGAGCCACTGTCGCCAGATAACCGAATCCTGGCCCGAATAGATGGCCCTTGTTGAATCCGGGTCATTGGACCAGAACACGATCATCTCCGAATTTTTCATCACGTCCTCGAGCAGATCATATTGCTCGGGCATGCCCAGCCGCCAGAAGAAGCCCCAGGTATGGGCGGCGCCCCAATGCCAGCCCTCCCAGCTATCCGGGTTGTCCAAGACCGGTGTGTACTCAAGCATGTCCATAAATCGAGCAAAGGGTCCCATCTTGTAGCCCACGATCCCCCAATTATGATGGGAGGAGGTCAAGCCTGTAATCGCCGGACCGCCATATGCGCCCTTAATGCGGTTGATCTCTCCGGCCGCAATATCCAGGGCCTCATCCCAGCTTATCCGCTCGTAGGGGGAAATACCCCTTTTCTCCGGATTCCGGTCCCCATCGGGATAAAAATCGACCCTCCTCATCGGATATTTGATACGATCCTCGGAATACAGCCTTGTTCGTTCGGCGTGGATAAACGGGGCGAGATTGAACTTTTTGGGTGGCGTGTAATCTCTACCGCCTGCCGTGATGGTCCAGGGACGAAAATCATTTTCCTCCGCGACCAGGGGCCTTATCCTGACGACTCTGCCGTCTTTGACATAGACTGAAATAGGCCCTTCATTAGTACAGCTCGTGTAAACTTTCTCCGTCATAATATCCCTCTAGTCTATTTAGGTTTTTATAAGACCCGGTCCTCCCTCGTCCATAAGGGCGGAGATCTTCGCCAGTCCAGATCAGAGATAGAGGAGCGGTCTTATCCAACGGCAGTGAGGCCGCCATCGATATAGAGAATTTGACCGGTCATAAAATCCGAGGCCTCCGAGGCCAGAAACACGCAGGCCCCTGATACCTCCTCAGGAGTTCCCAGCCGCTTGAAAAGGCTGCTCTCTGCCAATTTTTTCAGGCGTTCTGGCGCGACCGCCTTCTTGATCATCTCCGTCAGTACCAGAGACGGCGCAAGGGCGTTCACATTGATATTGTAAGGGGCCCATTCGGCGGCCAACATCCGGGTGATCATGTCCACCGCTCCTTTGGTGGCGCCATAGGCTTCATTGCCGCCGTCCGTACCTCGTATTCCCCTGACGGATGACATATTTATTATTTTACCTTTCTTGTTTTCAATCATGATCTTTCCGAAAACTTTACAGGAGAGCATAACTCCTTTCACGTTCACATCAAACAGTTGTTCCCAGTCCTCTACCGGGAAATCCACTGCCGGCCCTTTTTTATTTATACCATGGGTGTTTACGAGAATGTCAACCGTGCCGAACTTCTCAACAACCTGTTCCGCCAGACTTTTCACACTCTCTTCATCGGTCACATCCACCTGAAGTGCCGCTGTTTCAGAACCGGTCTCTGATTTAATCCTTTCAGCGACTTCTTGAAGTTTAGCCATATTCCGGCTTGCGACGACGACCTTTGCCCCCTGGCGACCCAGGTCCAGAGCGCACGCCTCGCCGATGCCGCCCGCACCGCCTATTACCACGGCTACCTTATTATCCAATCTGAATTTATCGGCCATTTTAATCCCTCCTTCTTAGGATCTTTACATGTGATTTAGCATTTCGAGATTGCCTTTACGCCGCAGGCTGGGATCTAATACCTTATGCCTTACACCTCATACTTTAACCCAAATATAAAAGGGTGAAGGTATCATCAGCCTTCCGCTCTCTAAAAAAATACAGATAAGGACTATCCCGGCTACTCCTTAACAATCCCCACAAGCCGGACCATTCCTCCGTCGGCCAATTCACACCGGAACGGAAAGGCCGCGATCGTGCAGCGTTTGCCTGTCAACTGGTCCACATCACCACCGGCATTCTCAATGGTTACAATGCCTTGCCGCAATAGTATCCGGTGACAGGGCTCATACTCCGGAAACTCCACATCCGGATCCTTTCCGGTCTGTTCCCTGTATTCCTGATCCAGCCAGGGCATGGTTTGCGAAAGCTTGTAGTGCCACAATGGGCTGTCCGTCGCACCCCAGGTCCCGGCCACTCCCTTGACCTCTTTTTTAACGAGCCATTCAGCCGCATCAGGTCCCAGGCCCGGATAGTGGTTGTAATACTCATAATTGTTGTATCTCCAGAGCTTGTGCCAGCCGGTGTTAAAGATTACGAAATCTCCAGGCTCAATCGCGGGTTCGGCATTTTCCAGATCGTCAGGCGTAACGATATGCCACTTTTTCATGTGCCGGAAATCCACGACAACGCCCTTGCCGTAACAATTTTCCAGCGGGACCTTATCCAGCATCACTCCCCCTTCCGAGGGGTGCAACACATGACTCGGGGCATCCATATGGGTCCCGGCATGGAGTGTCCCCGTGTATACCACGCTCCTTTTGTGAAATCGTCCCAGGTACTCAACCCTCTGAAAAATAAGGTCCTGCCTCGGGCCCGGAAAGGGCCATAGAGGGGTGTCCGTCCCGAAGGGTAGGGATAAATCATAGATCTTGGGGCTCATTTTTTCCTCCTTTCCTTGAGAAGCTTATCAAAATGTATAGAAAAAACGTTAAAACTCAGCCTTCAGCCGTTTCCATTAACCAACCATAGTAGGTCTTCTGAACCATAGCCCTTATGTACGTCTCAGTATTGATGAGGCCATTCATGTGAGCGATTTTTTTCTTAATAAATTCGTAAAGGGATTCGTTGTCTTTCGTGTGAATACATACGACCACTCCTGATCGGTTATTCATGGTCATGATAAAATGGACTTCCGCACAAGAATAGAGGCTGTCGCAGATGTTATCCATTTCAGCCGGTTCCACATCAAGAGTAATGTAAGCGTTAGCGGAATAGTCCAGCCTTGACGGATTCGGCACCCCGCTTATTTTTATGATATTACCTTTGAGTAAAGCCGATATTCGCCTGTAGACGGTGGTTACATGAATTCCGAGCCTGTCGGCCAGTTCACCCGGGTTAGTGCGGCCGTCTTTAGCAAGCGCTTCGATCAGAGCCCAGTCCGTTTCCTTCAACTTGAGCCAGCCATTCGTAAAGGGTTCTCTTTCAAAAAATCGCTCGTAGCGTTTGAGAACCTCTTTTATAAAGTAGAGCTCAACCAATGTGACACCGTCAATTGTGTAGAGTTCATTGTTTATAAAATGATGCAGCATCTCCCAATTGGGGAAATAAACGATAACGAGGATATCGAAGCGGCCAAACACCGTTTGGACCAGATTGACGTAAAAATTTTCGGCCAGGTGTTCGCATACATCATCTATTTTTGCGGGGTCCGTCTTGACGGCGATGAGCGCGCTCGCGGAAAGTCCCATCTTAAAAGGGTTCGGTTGGGCCCTGATCGCTATGACCTTGGATTCTATCAATCTTTCGGCCCTGTTAGCGACCGTCTTCGGTGTTATGCCCAGCCTCGCAGCCAGATCGGAATAACTGGCGCCGCCATCCTTTTGGAGTTCCACCATTAATCTGAGATCGGTCTTGTTAATTTTCAATTTTTCCGCGTGTCCTCCCCCTTGAAAACAAGGGGCAGGGGCCCCTGCCGGGTTCATCCAGGTCGCAATTTCCGGTGATCCGGTAGATTATAAACTTATAAAGTCCATTGAATAATTGCTAATAATAAGCGTTCTGTCAATTAATTTTTACCATATTTTATTATTTTTTTTTTGAAAGTGCATTTTATATCCTTTCATATTGACATGTTTTGTTTGATTATATAGGTATTCTAACGGATTATTCATTATGATTTCAATTTGAATTACAAGGGGGAAACAAATTGGCAGCCAGGAAAAAAGCATCAAAAGCTCAAAAGAAGGGAATTCATGAAAGGGGAAAGGCTCCCAAGAGTGCCGACAAAACGGTATATAGAGCCCTTGGACTCAGTGGAGGTATTTTTGGAGCCACTCCATGCGCGGTGGATGTGAAGGATGGGAAAATAATCAGGATCAGGCCGCTGCATTATGACTCGAAATACGATTCGGAACAATTTAATCCGTGGAAGATTAGCAAGAATGGGAAAGATTTAAAACCTATGATGAAGGCGCTCCCTTCTCCATTCAGCCTTGCATATAAAAAGAGAGTATATTCCCCCAACCGGATTAAATATCCATTGAAGAGGGTTGACTGGGACTCGAACGGTAATCGAAACACACAGAACAGGGGGAAGAGTAAATTCGTCAGGATCTCGTGGGATGAGGCCACCGATATTATAGCCGGTGAAATAAGACGAATACACAAGGATTATGGGCCCCTCGCGATCCTGGTGCAGGGAGACGGGCACGGGGAATGTATGTTTGTGCATGCCACACATGGCTGTTCAACGCTGCTCCTGGACAAAATAGGGGGGTTTACTCAGCAGGTTCGGAATCCGGATTCCTGGGAAGGATGGTACTGGGGGGCGAAACATGTGTGGGGGCCCGGGCTCATCGGCATGATGAATCCCGCCAATAACATCGTAAAGGACATAAGCGAAAATTCGGAGATGATTCTGGTCTGGGGAGGTGATCCCGAAACAACACCCTGGGGTTTTAGGGGACAGTTCGCAAGCAATATATGCTATTTCTGGTCGAATATTGGAATTAAACAGGTATACATATGCCCGGATCTGAATTATGCCGCGGCCATCCACGCCGACAAATGGATTCCGATCCTTCCCAATACGGACGCGGCCTTGCAGCTCGCAATCATTTATATGTGGATCAAAGAAGATACCTATGACAAAGAATATGTTGAAACCCATACAGTAGGTTTCGATAAAGTAAAGGCTTATGTCATGGGAGAGGAAGACGGCGAGCCCAAGACGCCTGAGTGGGCCTCAAAGAGATGCGGCGTTCCTGAATGGACCATTAAGGCCCTCGCGAGGGACTGGGCAAAAAAGACAACGACCATAGGCCATTATTTCGGCGGCGGCATGATTAGAGGTCCCCTGTCCCATGAGCCGGCTCGCCTGGAGGTCATTCTGCTCGGCATGCAGGGGTTGGGAAAACCAGGAGTTCACCAGGCCCAAATAGCCTATCAGGGAATGCCCAGAAATATTATTGCCGGCGCGGGCGGTCACCTGGGAATGTTCCAAAGTCTTGCCAATTCGCCTTCCGGAGATCGATTGCTTAAACCCCATAAGACCACTCCCACGGCCTGGGGTAAGCAGTTGATTCCCAAAACACTTATAGAAAAGGCCATTAATAATCCACCGGTCCATTTCTGGGGAACCGGCGGACACGAGGTCCCCACCGAAGATCAATTTGTAAAATATACCTATCCCATCCCGGAAGAAGAAGGCGGCACCGAAATCCGAATGTTGTGGACCGATACACCATGCCGGATCACATGCTGGAATTGTGGAAATGATATCATCGATACCATGAGGACCTCTAAGGTTGAATTCATTCTTGCCCAGCATCCGTGGATGGAAAATGACTGTCTCTACGCTGATATCATTTTACCGGTAAACACGACGTTGGAGGTGGAAGACATTTCACCGTGCATCAGGGATGGTGACAGTTTTCAAAGTATCGTGCATATGAAAGAGGCGATCACGCCCATAGGAGAGTCAAAGAGCAACTACGAAGCGGTTTGTGAAATTGCGAAGAAGCTGGATAAATACGAAGAGGTAACCGAGGGCAAAACATCCGCGGAACTCGTGCGAGATGTCTTTTTTGGTATGGGTTTCGATAAGCTGATCAGTTGGGAGGAATTCGAGGAAAAGGGCTATTATGTTTTCCCGGTTGCCGAGGATTGGGATAAGGACACTCCCGGATTATACAACTTTTATAAGGATCCGGAGGCATATCCCCTGCCGACACCGACAGGGAAACTCGAGTTTTATTCCGAGAGCCTGGCTAAAAATTTTCCGGATGATAAGGAACGACCGCCCATACCAAAATGGATTGAAAAAAGCGAAACCCACGATGAAAGAATGTCCAGCAAAAGGGCTTCAACCTATCCTTTACTTCTGATGTCGAACCACAGCAGATGGAGAGTCCATGCCCAATGCGACGACATCGCGTGGACCAGAGAGGCCTTCACCTGCAAAGTAAAAGGATTTGACGGATATATGTACGAGGCCTGCTGGATTCATCCGAAAGATGCCGAGAAAAGGGGCATCAAGGACGGTGACATCGTTAAGGTTTTCAACGAGAGAGGGGGCGTTCTCTGCGGAGCAAGGGTCATGGAGAGGATAATGCCGGGAGTCATTTCAATTGATCACGGGGCGAGGGCCGATTCCATTATACCGGGAAAACTTGATCGCGGAGGCGCCATCAACACCATCACGCCGGCGGGATTAACCTCCAAACATTGCGCCGGGGAGGCGACCAGCGGTTTTTTAGCGAATGTTGAAAAAGTGACTCCGGAGCAAATGGGTAAATGGATGAACGATTATCCGGACGCGTTCAAGAGAGAATACGACCCTGCTTCAGGACTGCGCTTTGATTCCTGGGTGGAAGGGGAGAAATAAACATGTCAAAAAAAATATTTATTATAGATATAAACAAGTGCAACGGATGTCACGCCTGCCAGGTTGCCTGCAAGGACGAACATGTGGGCAACGACTGGACGCCTATTGCCAAATCCCAGCCGGATACGGGACAATTCTGGCTCAAGCTCACACAGAAGCTAAGGGGGACCGTGCCCAAAGTCAAGGTTGCGTATCGCCCTCATCTTTGTATGCACTGCGACATTGCTCCATGTATGAATTCCTGTCCCGTTAAAGGGGCCATCT
The DNA here is from genome assembly GCA_964423495.1 of uncultured Desulfobacteraceae bacterium. Classification (GTDB taxonomy): domain Bacteria; phylum Desulfobacterota; class DSM-4660; order Desulfatiglandales; family Desulfatiglandaceae; genus CAYRFN01. Next base: position 7,636 of record CAYRFN010000065.1, on the reverse strand, counting down.
ACAAGAGGGATGACGGTCTGGTCATTATCGATCCGGTGAAGTGCACAGGATGCAAGATCTGTGTTGATATGTGTCCTTATGATGTAATCTTCTTCAATGAAGAAGTGAATATTGCCCAGAAATGCACTGGTTGCGCCCATCTGCTGGATGAGGGATGGCAAGAGCCCAGATGTGTCGATGCGTGTCCCACAACGGCCTTGCGATTGATGGATGAAACAGAAGCCAAGGAATTTATATCCAAATCCGAGGTCTGGAAACCTGAACGAAAAGATGAACTGGAACCCAGGGTTTACTATATGAACCTGCCCGGCAAGTTCATAGCGGGGACCGTCTATGATCCCGCGGAGAAAGAAGTCGTAATCGATGCGAATTGCGCATTGACCGAAATAGCCAGCGGCAAGACTTTGAATACAAAAAGCGATAACTATGGTGATTTCTGGTTTGAGGGTTTGAAAGACGCCAAATTCAATTTACAAATTAAGAAAGATAGTAAAGTTGAATCATTCGCCGGTCTGGATACCAGCGAGGAAGATATTAATCTCGGAGATATACCTTTGTCTTAGCGCTTATTTGCCCGCATAAACAAAGGCCCTTTTATGTCGCCGATTAAAGTAAAACTACAGCTTGCCAAATACCTTTAGTATTGATCCACTTAAGGCGTCGCCCTCATCCGAGCAGATGCAGCAAAGTAGCTCGGCTATATCCGACGGATTGACCATCATGCCTTTTCCTGCCAGTTCGGGGTGAATTTTTCTTGTCTTCCAGCAAAGGAAAGCGGCCGCGGTAGTGAGTCGCGACCACTTTGGTAATATCCGCCGCGCCTCTGAGCACCATGTCATACTGCTCTGATGCCTTGGCAAGTGTCTGACCGGCATGGATCGTTATTTTGACTTTTCCACCCGTGCGTTTTTCAACCTCATCCGCCCAAACCTTAAACCCCTGTTTAATGTCAGGGTGGTTAGGCGAGTCTGCTATGGCAAACGTCAGATCTACGGGTTTATCCGGGGCCGCCTGTACCAGGGTTGCACTGGTCAATGTGCCGAAAATAAAACCGGCACACAGTACAAACACCAAGAAGAATAAAGATTTTTTTCCCATGATTTGCCTCCTTTGTTTGATGTTATAGATGAATATTTCACTCAAAAATAACAATCTCCCTTAGTTTCTCCATATACTCATCACTTTGAGGATCAAGGTGTATGCCTGCTTTATCCAGACGGGCATACTTTCCTTCACCTAATCTGTTATAGCAATGTAATTCTATCTTTAGTGGATCTATCTCTTTTTTTACAAAGCTAGCTATTTCCATTACCTCTTTCTCGGAGTCATTAAAACCAGGCACCAATGGGATCCTCACCCATATCTCTTTAAGCCCGGCAAGTTTCTTGGCGTTTTTAATAATCAATTCATTGGTCTTGCCGGTCGCCTTAAGGTGCTTTTTCGCGTCTAAGCACTTAATATCGTAAAGTACGAGGTCCGTATACTCCAATAATGTCTGCATCGTTTCCCAGGGAATATATCCACAGGTATCAAGGGCAGTGTGCAAACCCTCTTCTTTACATCGTCGGAGGAGTTGCAGGGCGAAATCATGTTGCATTAACGGCTCACCCCCCGACAAAGTAACACCACCTCCAGAGTTTTCGTAAAAAATATTGTCCCTTAATACCTCCTCAATCACCTCTTCGACCGTGATATATTCACCCGTAAGCTTTCGTGCTTGGTTTGGACAGATTTCAACGCACTTTCCACAACCGATACATTTGTCTCTAATAATTTTTACTCCGTCCCGTGTTAGCAGATTGGCTTTGGAAGGGCACGCGGTGACGCATTGGCCGCAGGATGCGCATTTGCTCCTGTCAATGAGAATCTCCGCCTTCATTTCCTGTGACTCGGGATTCTGGCACCAGAAACAACTTAGGGGGCAACCCTTCAGGAAGACCGTAGTACGAATACCGGGCCCATCGTGTATAGAATACCTTTGAATATTGAAAATAAGTCCTTTGTTCTTATTTTTTTTACCGACTTCCGACATAATACGCATAACCCCTGGCAGACCTATAAAAGGGATTGTTCACTTCGAGCAATGATCTCATTCTGAACCACCCGGTCTAGTTCGACCCAGAGAGCGCTATAGCCGGCCACCCTGACAACAAGACTTGTATATTTATCCGGATTGTCCTGAGCATCAAGCAGCGTATCCCTGTCCACGACATTGAACTGAATATGTTTTCCGCCGAGGTTAATAAGATAGGTCTTTATCAAAGCCAGAAATTTCCTTAAATCATCCTCTGTCTTTAGAGAAGCAGGGTGAAACTTCTGGTTTAAAAGGCTTCCCTGCATGGGAAGCTGATCTATTTTACCTGCAGAAAGGATCACCGCGGTGGGCCCTTTCTTATCCATTCCCTGGCAGGGCGACATATTGGCATCAGCCAAGGAGACCCCGGCCAATCGACCGCTCGGAAGCGCCCCTACCCTTCTCCCCATGTTACCATGAGAGGCGACACTATGGGGAGCGTCAACGTACTTTGTTCCATAACCGCCGTCAAGCAGGGCTAATTCTTCGTCAAGCATCCCATACACATCTTTTGCGATGAGGTCCACGTAGTCGTCATCATTGCCGTATTTTGGCGCGGCCAGTAAAGTCCTGCGCACCTTTTGATATTCTTCCCCTTCAAAATTCGCGCTTAAGCCGTCTATCAAATCCTTCTTGCTCATACTGCCGTCCTCATAGACACACTTCTTTATAGCGGCCAGCGAATCGGCCACATCAATAGGGCCTGAGGGAAGAAGATACCACATGCCTTGTTGATAGCGGCACCCACTGCCGTTGCTCGGCAGGCCGCGCTTAATGCAATCATCAAACAAGATTGAAGGAAACAGCTGGGGAAGAACGCTTGGTTGATAGATTCTTGCCCTATTACAGTCTGCCGTGGCTACCTCGAGGCAGTGCCTGACCTGTTTACGATACGCCTCATAGAACTCGTCATAGGTGTTGAAGTCTTCAAAAAGACCTGTTTGAGGGCCGATTTGTTTGCCTGTTCTCGGGTCGATGCCATTATAAAGGGCCAATTCAAACATCTTGGGTACGTTCCCAAAAAAGACCCGGGCAGGGGTCATTTTCCCGGGTACGCAGGAGATCGTGCATCCGGCTATGGCATAATCCCGTGCCTCCTCCGGTGTGACGCCCTGTTCAATTAAAAACGGGATCGTGGTCCTATCACCGAACCAGGCCGGGTATCCAAGCCCGAGGGCGCTGAGTTCCGCGGCTTTCATAGCAAAGCCGTCATTCATATTTTCGTGAACCCTTATGGAGAGAGTTGGATGAGGGTTGCGAGTCCTCATGGCAGCCTCCAACCAGAGAAAGGACATCTCGTTGGTCGCGTCTTCCCCGTCAGGGGTCTGCCCTCCCAGTACGCAATTAAACCAGTTGGCCTCCCCGATACCCTTCTCCTGAAGGCTTGATTCCATGAGCGCCCTATAGGAACTGTAGTGGCAGCGAAGCAGCTCCAAAAGTTGAATTGCTTCCTCTCGCGTTATCCTTCCTTTTTCAAGGTCCTCTTTGTAATAGGGATAGAGGTATTGGTCCACTCTGCCGGGAGAGACGCCGTTTTCCTTGGTATCAAAAAACATGAAAAGGTTACAAAACCATAGAGTTTGAAGGGCTTCCCGGAAGGTGCGCGCCGGCCTGGCCGGGACCCATTCGCAAATCTCGGCCATTTTTTCAAGCTCCGATTTTCTCTTGCCTTCGGAGGTCAGGGCCATTTTCCTCCCAAGCTCGGCATGCCGTTTGGCATACTGGATAGCGGCTTTGATCACTATTGTTAACGCCTCAAGAAAGAACCTCTTATCGCGCCTCGCTTCATCCCTGAAGGGGGTCGCGGCTATCTGCTCTTCGACCTCCGCCAGGATCTCCAACAGCCCCTTTCTCATGGCTTTCGCATAATCGGGCACGCACCATCCCTGCCCGTGCAACGACTCTTGAAAGAGATGACGGATAAGGACACCCAGGTAATCCAGGTCCCGATACCTTTGTTCTTCCTCCTTGCCAATGTACCGGAAAAAACAAGAGTCTATGGCTTTATCTTTCCAGTACTCGGCGATCTCTTTCATTCGCGGGATATCTTCTTCCCTGATTTTCATCATGCCGATCTCGGCCTCAAACCTTTTGAGCACCCATTCAACGGTTACTTCAGGACGCCATTCCGCGGCCATGGGCCGGCTGCCGTAATTACCGGCAAGCAACTGGTCATCATCAATAAATATGGGGATTTCCGTTACAATCCTCTCAAACGCCCGCGCCCTCCTGATAGGCACAGGTAATCCCTCGGTTTCCCGCCAGGAAGCAGTCAATAATTTGGCTCGCTCCAGGGAAATCGGCTCTGTGCGGCGTCTATCAACCAACCTGAGCCAAAGCCTTTGGCCCCTGGTTAAATCCTTACCATCAGACAGATCTTTTTGTATTGCCATATTTTCAATCATTTTGCCCGCCCCAAATAAAATATTTGTTTATTTAACCTATCTAATGGCCATCATGTTGTTCGGCAGAAATAGACTGATTTTCGGGAAAGCTATCAAAATAATCTCAGTTACCGTCAAAGCCAGAACAAAGGGCCATACACCTTTAAATATCGTATACATAGGGATATCATCAGTCATCCCGCTGATAATAAATACATTCATACCGATTGGCGGAGTAATTAACGCCATTTCACACATTAGCGTAAGAACGACCCCGAACCATATGGGATCGAATCCGAGAGCCAAAATGACAGGGATAAAAATAGGCATGGTAAGCAGTATCATAGCCAAGCCGTCCATGAGACAGCCCAGGAAGAGATAAACCAACAGCATACAGATCAGAATGCCCAATGGCGGGACTGATAATTGGGATACAAATTTGGCCAACGCCATTGGCAATGTTGTTACGGCAATAAAATAACCGAAAATCATGGCACCCATAAGAATGCCCAGGCACATGCCGGTTGTTTTAAATGCGCCTATAAATGCGGTGACCAGGTTTTGTCTGTTTAACTTTCCCCTTACCATGATAAGAATAAAGGCCACAAAAGCACCGACGGCAGAGGCTTCGGTAGGCGTGAAAAACCCGCCCCAGATGCCGCCCAATACCAGCACAAACAATAATGCCAATCCCCACACATCTTTAAGAGAAATCAATCTATGCCGCAAACTGGGCTTGGCCATAACAGGACCCAGTTCCGGTCTGAGTTTGCACATTATATAAATAGTAAGCATGAACATTAAAGCAAGAAGAATGCCGGGGAATATACCGGCTATAAAAAGTTTCCCAATTGATTGTTCGGCAATGACGCCGTACATAATGAACTGCATACTGGGCGGGATAAGTATGCCCAGTGTGCCGCCGGCGGCAAGGCTGCCGGTTGCCAGGCTGGGGTCATAGTTGAATTTTCGCATTTCAGGAAGGACAACTCTGGTCATAGTGGCCGCGGTGGCCACGCTTGATCCGCAGACGGCGGCAAATCCTGCGCATCCGCCGATTGAAGCCATTGCCAATCCCCCGGGCAGATGCCCAAGCCATCTATTGATGGTACGATACGCATCCCTCATGAGTCCTGAAACGGAACTGAATTCACCCATAAGTAGAAAAAGGGGAAGAACGCTGAAAATATAAGAAGCGGCGGTGGTATAGGGAACAAGTCCCACCATATTCACAGCCGCTTCAAGGCCGGAAATGAAGGCGAAACCACAGAAACCCACCAGGGCCATGGCAAAGGCAATGGGAACTTCCAAAGCCATGAGAAGGAAAAGAACCGCCAGTCCAATAATACCTGTTAATACCGGACTCACTTTTCAACATCGCCTTTCCGCCCTTTTTCATTTCGTGTGGGCCGCAACGTGTCTAAAAGCAACTGAATGCAGAGTATAAAACAACCCAGGGCCATAATAAGTCTAAAGGGTGCCAGCGGGATAAACAAAATAGGGGTCGTTTCATTGAGGTGACACATGTAGTATATGGTTTCCACGATTGCCTGATAGGTTATAACGCCAATAATAACGGCACTAAGGAAATATCCTATACTACGCACTGCATCCTGTATGCGTTTAGAAAAACGGGTAACTACCAGGGTTACCCGCACATGCCCTCTTTCTCCGGCGGTATATGGAATTGCGAAGAACGCCACAATGATCATTATGGCCTCGACAAGCTCAACGGTGCCTTTCAAAGGGTGCTGAAAGAAAAAACGCCCGACAATATTGACAATAACAACAAATGCCATTAATCCGAAAAATATACAGCCGATTAAACCCAATGTCTTTATGATATTATCCAGGCGTCGTGTAATTGAACCTGTCACTGTTTTAGGTTCCATAGCTCCTTCCTCAAGGAGATACCTTCCCGTCACTTTGTGCCCAGTCGGCGCATTTCTTCAACTATTGCCGTTCCGGGTAACCCCTGAGCATCCATTTTGGCCGCCCAACTATCGATGACCGGTTTTGTAGCTTTTATCCACCTGGCCTTCTCTTCGGACGAGAGTCGGATAATGGTATTCCCTGCCTTTTTAAATACTGATAAAGCCTTTTCATCGGTGGCATTGGCGCTATCATTGAATTGCTTCTGAGCCCATGGACTGAGTTCCTCGAATATTTTTTGAATATCCGGCGGCAAATTATTCCAGGTCTTGAGATTGATTGCCGTTATATTCATGCCGCAACCCAGATCCATAGCCGTATGATATTTTGCCACCTCGTAAAATTTAAAAGCCAAAGCGCCTTCCCAGGGGATGGTACACCCTTCCACGATGCCCCTTTCCAGGGCGGTATAGACTTCAGGCGTAGGAATCTGCGTTGGGACGGCTCCTAATGCTTCCACTGACATTGTCAAAGGGCCCGGTGGGCATCTTATCTGCATACCCTTGAGATCCTCTAATTTTTCAACCGGTTTTTTCGTCGTGTGAAGCTGAGGGAAGCCCATAAAGCCAGGCCATAAAACCTTCACTTCTTTGAACTGCTTATGTAGAAATTTATCGAAAATGCCGTTTATGATAGATAGGTCACGTTTGCCGTGTGGAATTAGATAAGGGAGATCAGTAACGTCGGCAAGTGGGAAAGTTCCAGGATAATACATGGGAAGTATCCAGCCTATGTTGCTAATGCCTGACTTAAGCATCTTCCACTCATCAGGTATTTTGCCTAAACTCTGACCGGGATAAAGGGTTACTTTAATTCGCCCCCCGCTACGCTTGTCCAATTCACTGATCCATTGCTCAAATACTTTGTTGGCGTAATGCTGAGGCGGGACGTGAGTGGCGAGTTTTAATGTGATGGATTTAGCCGATACAAGGCTGCTACCGGCTATGATAAAAATTACAGCTAGTGCTAATAATATTAAAAATATCCTCTTCATAGCGTGTCCCTCCATAAAATGTGTATTTTATTTACCAGAGCGAAATATATTATATCGGTTTTATATCCCTCATCACCTCCTTTCCTTTCAATAAAGGGGTCTAAAGGGGTCAAATCTATGTTTGACCCTTGATAGATTTTAGCAAGAGCCAAGAGTAGACTTGACACCATTTCCTTTTTGATTTGATATGACTCAAGCTAACGAATAGCGTTTTATCCATCGTCCCGCCCGAGATAATATAGAGAGGCCCTG
>CAYRFN010000064.1:0-19943 GCA_964423495.1 uncultured Desulfobacteraceae bacterium | reverse complement strand
CCGCCCGCCTGAGAAGCAACTTAACTTAAATAACCAGCAACCAATTTTTCGTTTTATGAAAAGAGAGCCCCATGTCCTGCCTTTCTGTCCTTGATCTATGGTTAGGGCTTAGGGGGAGTTCGATAAGCATGGAGGAATTTTTGTAGCGGATTTCTTAAAAGAGATCCCTATGCCCCACTAATAATTTTTTTCAAAGCACTAAATTGTTACCTGAATTGTAGTAATGATGCCTTTAGAAAGCCATTATTACCAAATTGGCCCGATTGCCAGTTTTGCCAATTGATCGGCTGTACTTAAAGCCAGCGAACAGGCAAACCGTGTGAAAAGGAGGAAATATTGAATGACAGAGCTGGAAAAGGTCTTTGAGCAAATAAATAATTATAGAGACGAAGTTATTGAACTTCAAGCGGCACTGACATCCAGGCCGGCCTTAGGACCGGAGAATGGGGGTTCAGGTGAGCACGAAAAGGCCAGGTTTATAAAAAGATTGCTGGAAACAATTAAACCAGACGTCCTGGAAGAGATAAATGCCCCTGATGATAGAGCAGAAGACGGGTACCGTCCGAATCTGGTTGCAAAATGGGAGGGCACAAAGACGGACCAGGCCGTCTGGGTGCTCAGCCATTCGGACATCGTCCCACCAGGGGATCTTTCCCTATGGGAAAGTGATCCATATCAAATAAGGGTAGAGAGTGATCGTATTTTTGGCAGAGGTGTAGAAGATAATCAACATGGGTTTATAAGTTCTTATTTAGGGATAAAAGCCATCCTTGAAATGGGTCATAGATTTGGGAGAACAGTATCTTTGGCCATTGTGGCGGATGAGGAAACAGGAAGCCAATATGGGCTCAGCTATCTTCTTAAAAATCATAAGGAGCTATTCAATAAGTATGATTTGTTTATTGTCCCGGATGGGGGGAACGAAGAGGGCACAATGATTGAGGTTGCCGAAAAATCCATGCTGTGGATCAAATTTATTGTTACCGGAAAGCAATGCCATGCAAGTACACCAAAGAAAGGAAAGAACAGCCTTTTTGGCACGGCCAAAGTGATTGTAGCTCTGGATAGGATGAAAGAGCAATTTGCCTTGTCTGATGAGCTATTTACTTCACCGGTATCCACTTTCGAACCAACAAAAATTGAGGCCAACGTGCCGAACATAAACACAATACCAGGCAAAAATGTATTTTACATGGATTGCAGGATTCTTCCCCGATATAAAGTGGATGAGATACTCACTGCCATAAAGGCCATTGTTGAAGAAGTTGGTGCTGAACTCGGGATTAAAATTGTGGTAGATCCGGTTTATCGGGAAGACGCTACAGAGCCAACATCACTTGATGCACCTGTGGTCAAGGAGCTGGCCAGGGCGATCAAGACTGTTACTGGGGAAGAAGCCAAACCAATGGGCATTGGTGGGGGAACCGTGGCCGCATTTTTTCGGAGAGCAGGGTTGCCGGCCGCGGTCTGGTCTACTATTTCCGATACAGCTCATCAGCCCAATGAATACTGTCTAATCCCAAACATATTAATGGATGCCAAGATCTTCGCCAGCCTTTATCTATAAGGTGCTTTCAACTGCTTGATCGCTGATTATCTTTTTTTATGCAAGGAGGAAAGTATGTCATGACTGATAAAAAGGCCCAGAGGGCGATCTATATTCTTGAGGCTATAGAGGACTGTGTTTATATTGTCAAAGATGATTTCACAATAGAATTTATGAACCAGGCCATGGTTAGAGATTTTGGAGAGAAGACTGGAAACAAATGCTATCAGGTGGTAAACCGTTGCGATGAAATATGTCCTTGGTGCAGGGCAAAAGAGGTAATAGAAGGCGAGACATTCCACAGGGAATTGTACATTCCGACCGTCGATAAGACATATGATCTCACTGAATTTCCATTAAAAAATGTGGATGGAACCGTCTCAAAGGTGAGTATACATCGAGACATTACACAGAGAAAAAAGCGTGAAGAAAAGCTAAAGGCTTCTGAAGAAGAATATAGGAGATTGTTTGAAAATGTAGGTTGTGGGGTCTATATCAGCAGCAAGGAGGGGAAGTTCCTGAACGCCAACCAGGCCCTTCTGAATACGTTAGGTTATGAAAGCAAGGAGGAATTTCTCAAGATAGACATTGCAAGGGATCTCTATCTGAGACCCGAGGATCGTCAACAGTTCCAGGAAATGATTGAGAGGGATGGTCAAGTAATTGACCTGGAAGTCGATTTTAAACGCAAGGATGGTACACCTATCTCAGTCTTGCATACAAGTCATGCGCGATACGATCCACAAGGGAAGGTCGTAGGGTATGAAGGGCTAAATGTGGATCAAACCCAGCGAAAACAGATGGAGAAGGAGCTGCAAGAGGCATATGATTTTATGAATAATATCATTAAAAGTTCGCCGAATGCCATTATAGCAGCGGACACAAAGGGAAATATTATAATCTGGAACAAGGCCGCAGAAGAAACACTGGGCTACAAATCTGAGAAGATTATTGGCCGGATGAATATCAAAAATATATATCCTGAAGGAGTGGCCAAAGAGATCATGGAAATGATGCGGAGCCCTGAATATGGAGGTGTAGGTAAGTTGAGATCTTACCCCATGGTCTATGTGAGACGGGATGGCGAAATTGTTGATGGGAATCTTTCTGCAGCTATAATTTACGACGCCAATGATCAAGAAGTCGCTTCTGTGGGTATATTCGTGGATCTCAAAGAGAGATTGGAGATGGAGCGAAAACTCAGGCAGACACAAGAACAGTTGTTACAGTCTGAAAAACTGGCGGCCATGGGTCGTTTGACTTCTCAGATAGCCCACGAATTGAACAATCCTTTATACGGTATCATGAATACATTAGAGTTGATGAAAACTGAGATATCTCCAGAGAGCAAGAGAAGAAAAATACTGGAGATGGCGTTATCTGAAACGGTAAGGCTGACCGAAATGCTCCATAAAATGCTCAGGTTTTCAAAACCTGATGAAGAAGAAAGACAGCCTATAGATCTTAATACCATACTGGATGAGATTTTGCTTCTGGTCAAAAAGCAATTACAGGAAAACAGCATACGCATTTCAACCTCTTTTGTTGATGGTTTGGGCAAGGTATATGCCTCCAAGAATCAGCTTCGCCAGGTTTTTCTCAACATGATCTCTAATGCAAAAGATGCAATGCTGGAAGGGGGTACACTGAATGTGACGACAGGGGCCGAGAAGGACAACATCTATATTGATATATCGGACACCGGTACAGGTATCAGAAAAGAAAATCTCGATAAGATATTCGATACGTTTTTTACTACAAAGGACAGTGTGAAAGATGTTGGGCTCGGTCTTTCTGTCTGCTATGGGTTTATAAAAGACCATGGAGGTGATATCAAGGTAAAAAGCGAATGGGGTTCCGGTACAACTTTTACGATTATCCTACCCGAACTGAAAGAAGGTTCTAAAGATAAGACCTCGAACAAAGACAAAGAAGATGTATCATAAGGTTATTATCCCTTCTTGTCTTTCCCTTCCTTAAACCGAAATAGTGCATCACATACCTAAAAGATTTATCTCATTAGCCAGTGAGCAAAGCGAGGCCTGCCACCCAGTGTCGCCAAAAAAATATAGTTATTATAAATATTATAGATAATATAATTTTAAATATACAAAAATAAATATTGACAAAAGGAAATAATTATAATAATTATAAATTTAAAGACACAAAAAACATGGAGGACCCTGTCTAATGGACGATATATTAACCGTGTTTAAAGCAAGCAAATACTGTAATGTTTCGCCGAAATCTATTATCAACTGGATCGAATCCGGCCATATCCAAGCCTATAAGACGGTGGGCGGGCACCGTCGCATAAAAAAGACAGATCTTGAAGATTTCATGAAAAAACAGGGGATACCAATTCCCCAGGAGGAAATGGTAGAAGAGCGCATTAGGATCCTTGTGGTGGACGATGATCCCATCATTGTTGAAACTATTGTCCAGGCCCTTGAAGAGGATGAATATGATTATGAGGTGATTTCAGCCTCAGACGGCTTTGAGGCCGGAATACAAGTCAATCACTTCAAGCCCCATCTTTTGATATTGGATATCATGATGCCGGATATAAAAGGCTATGAGGTCTGTAAAAAAATAAAAAGCAGGGAGGACACCAAGGACACAAAAATTATTGTCCTATCAGCATACCTGGATGAAGAGAAGTTCAAAAAGATGAAGGAATATGGTGCGGACGTTTGTTTTTCCAAGCCATTGCCCCTGCCTCAACTGAAAGAGGAGGTTGCCCGGGTGTTAGGACTGACTTGATTAAGGAGGCGTGTATGAAACTGAAAGAGGCGCTGAAAAAGGGGAGATTTATTGTTACCTCTGAAGTTCAGACTCCCATTGATGAGGACCAGCAGGCACTCATTAAGCGTTTGGAGTTGGTACGGGGTCGGGTGGACGGGATTACTGTACCCGAGCTGGAAATTGAGGGTATAGTTGGGGATAGCATTAAGATGTGTGATCTCCTCAAAAAGAACCGGTTCGAGTCCATATACCAGACTACAACACGGGATAAAAGTCGACCACAATTGCAAAAGGATCTCTTGCTGGCCCATGAAACAGGCGTTGAAAATCTTCTTGTATTTACAGAAGATTACCGGATCACCGGGGACAGTCTCCAGGAGATGATGTTTTTCCATGTGGATTCAGGGAAATTATCATCGGTCCTGGAACATATGCGTGAAGGGCAAACAATAGACGGTAAAGGACTCCCCTCAAAGGCGGAATTTGTGCTGGGTTCAGGCGTTGAATCGGGATGGGGGAAAAACGTGCCTGAAATGGAACTGAAAGAAATGGAGGAGATGACAAGGATAGGTGCCGGCTACTTCCTGACCACACCCGTATTCGATGTGGCCCAGTTTGAGAAATTCATGAAACAAGTCAATACTTTTGGTGTGCCGGTCATTGCAGAGGTAATGATTATCAGGACGGCAGGTATGGCACAGTTCCTCAACCGCCATTTCAAATCGGGGCTGGTGCCGGACTGGATGGTTAAGAAACTGGCCAGTGCCCCTGACAAACAAAGAGCCAGTATCGAACTCTTTGCCGACACAGTAAAGGCTTTAAAAGACCTCTGTCAAGGGATTCACATTATCACCATTGGGGGTGAAGGAAAGCTGAGACTTTATCTTGATGCGGCCAAACTAAGATAAAAAGGATCTGGCCATTTGGAAGAAATTGCCCTGACTATAAACGGGAAAAATATCAGTTGCCTTTCCGGAAGCAGCATTTTACATGTGGCCATGGAAAATGGTATCAAGATTCCCACCCTGTGCCATCATTCCCATCTGGAGCCGGTTGGTGCATGTCGACTCTGTCTGGTGGAAGATGAAAAAACCGGACGTATCATGGCCTCGTGTGTCACACCAGTTGCACCAAATATGGCCATACTGACAGATTCTCTCTCCATAAAAACCCACAGGACAAATATTATACGCCTTATGATGGCCAGTCACCCCGAGTCCTGTCTCGTATGTAACCAGGGAAACAGGTGTGAGTTAAGGCAAATTGCGGCTGAACTGGGCGTAGGCCAGGTAGACCTTTATCCAATGCCTCTTTATACGGGTCTGGAAGAGGCAAATCCTTTCATTGTCAGGGACCTCAGTAAGTGTATCCTTTGCGGCAAGTGTATTCGTGCAGACCATGAACTGGTCGTGGTTGGTGTTATCGATTACAATCTTAGAGGATTTAAATCACGTCCGGCAACAGTGCATGAGGTGCCTCTGGAGAAGTCCAGTTGCACATTCTGTGGCACTTGTGTATCCATGTGCCCTACAGGCGCATTATCGCTCAAAAATCCCCAGTACATAGGTTCTCCGCAAAAGGAATCGTCAACTGTCTGCGGATTCTGCAGTGTAGGTTGTTCTCTTGTGATGGGATCAGTTGATGGTCAAATTGTAGAGGTAAATCCATCACACAAGGAAAAGACGGTTAATCGGTCTACCTTGTGTGTTAGAGGCCATTTTGCCCATGATTTCCTGAATGTTCCCGAAAGATTGAGTACACCACTAATTCGTAAAGATGGAGACCTTTCATCTGCAACCTGGGATGAGGCATTGGAGGTTGTTTCAGAACGACTTATTTCAATTAAAAAGGAAAATGGATCTCAAAGCTTAGCATTTTTGGGTTCATCAAAATGCACCATTGAGGAAAATTACCTTTTTCAAAAAATAGCCCGCACTATTCTGGGAACCAACAATGTGGATAACAGCAGTAACGGATCAGGGAGGGCGGTAATAAAGCTGATCAATGAAAGGCTGGATGGCGGGGACAGTATTTCGCGATTGGCCGGTCTGGAAGAGGCCGAGATGATTTTTGTGATAGGGGCCGATCCCACTGAAACGATGCCTGTAGTCGGTTATTATCTCAAACGATCTTCGCGGATAAGAGGAATCCCGTTGATTGTGGCAGATCCGAGAAAAACAGGCCTGGTCCCTTTCTCTACACTATGGCTATGTCTTTGGCCTAATAGTGACCTTGAATTGATCAATGGTCTTGCTGCCCTGCTATTAAAGAAAGAAGATAATGATTCATCTTTTATCAATCGGTTCACAGAAGGTTTTGGCCATTACCGTGATGGACTTTCTGTCCTTGATCTTGAAAGGGTGTGCCGTGTGACAGGTGTAGGTATGGGCTTTATGGAACAGGCTGCTGATTTATTGAAAGGTAAAAAAACTGCCTTTGTGATCGGACAAGGCATTTTACAACAAAAATACGGGAAATCAGTCCTGGACGCACTTATCAACCTCGCACTGATGACAGGAAGTCTGGATGGTGAGGGAAAAGGGTTCTATATTCTTACAAGGGAAAATAACGAGGCAGGGGCATGGGATATGGGGACGGTGCCGGATTTACTTCCCGGCCGTCAGCCTCTCCGCAATGATATGTTGCGTAAACACTGGGAGCAGATCTGGGAAGCCAAATTATCACCTGATCCGGGGCTCAGTATGGTTCGTATGGTTGAGGAAGCGGAAAAGCGAAATCTTAAGGCTCTATACATCATGGGCGAAAACCCTCTTCGCAGTCTTCCACAGCCCGAACGTGTCCGTAAGGCATTAAATAACCTGGAATTCTTAGTGGTCCAGGATATCCTTACCACTGAAACCACCCATATGGCAGACGTGGTTTTACCGGGGGCCGCCTTCAGTGAAAAGGAAGGTTCCTTTACCAACTTAGAGGGAAGAATCCAATCTTTTGGGTCAGTGGTATCCCCACCGGGTGAGGCAAGGCCTGACTGGGAGATCCTTGCCCTATTGTTCGGCAGGATGGGTTATCCTAAGGGTTATTCCTCTTTGCAACAAATAAGAACGGAAATAAGAAACCAAGTACCCATGTACGCGGAACTAAAACGAGACAGGGGAGAATCCTGGATCAAAGAAACGAGTAATATGAGGCTTTTTCATCCCAATGGGGAGGGAGAGCTAATCCATTTTTCTCCTGTTATCACAACCGAAGATGAGAAATCTGATGAAGATTATCCATTTAAAGCCATTATGGGTTCTCTTCGATACCATCTCGGAAGCGGTACAAGGACCAGCTATTCAGATCGAATCAAGGATTTTGCTTTGAAGGGGGAGATAGATATATCTTCAAAGGATGGTACTCGACTCAATCTAAAAGAGGGAGATAAGGTCAGGATATCTTCCCCATACGGGTCCATATTTAGAGAAGTGACGCTGAAAACTGATTTGAGACCAGGGCTCATTTTTATCCCCTTGGCCATTAAAAATAATGATGCAATGCAGTTGATCGAACTGTCCCAATTTGGTGAAACTGATTCAACTGGATTGAAGGAATGTAACGTTAAGATTGAAAGAATAGAGGGATCATAAAAAATGAAACCTAAAGAGGTAGATTGGGGGCGACTGGAGTCTGTCATAGATAAACACAGAGGTCAGACTTGGGCCTTGATACCCCTTTTACAAGATATCCAGGAGGTAGTTGGTTATATACCTCCGGAATCCATCGAGCCCGTTGCAGAGGCCCTGAATCTCTTTCCGAGTCAGGTTCAAGGGGTGGCCACCTTTTACGCTGGGTTTTCGCTAAAGCCTAAGGGAAAGTATGTAATCAGGGTTTGTAAAGGCACGGCCTGTCATGTCAAAGGGGGCCGTAGCATCCTGAGGCTAATGAGGAAGGAATTAGGTCTGCATGAAGGTGAGACCAGTCCAGATTATCGATTTACTCTTGAGACGATCGCTTGTCTTGGGGCCTGTTTTCTTGCCCCTACCATGATGGTTAATAGAGCCTATTACGGTAAACTTTCTCCACCTAAGGTAAACACAATACTGGCTCAATACAGAAAGGAAAAGGAGAAAGACTGAACGGAATGGAAAGACTTTCATCTATTGGGGAATTTGAGTGGTTTCGCAACAAGATCCTTGCTCAGGTGGATGAAAGGAAAAAGTGTGTCTATATCTGTATGACTGGCTGTCGCGCTTATGGTGCGGCTGAGGTTAAGGTTTCCCTTGAAGAGGAAATTAAAGCACAGGGCCTTTTAACTCAAGTGGAGGTGCGGTCCACCGGATGCCATGGGTTTTGTGCAAAAGCGCCTGTCATAACTATTGATCCTTTGGGTGTTCAGTACCAGGAGGTCGATCCGGAAGATGCAGCAGAGATTGTGGCACTTACCCTAAAAAAAGACCGTCTTGTTGACCACTTGGCATATAGAGATCCCCAGACAGGAAATCCTATCTATTATAGAAGTCAGATTCCATTTTATAAGAAACAGGTGAGAAGGGTGCTGGCAAACTGCGGACGAATCGACCCTAAAAATATTGCGCATTACATTGCCGCTGGCGGATATCAGGCCATGGTTAAAGCACTCTCAAGGAGGACACCTGAGGAAGTAATTAATGAAGTAACAGAAGCAAAACTTAGAGGTAGGGGTGGTGCTGGTTTTCAAACAGGCATAAAATGGAATTTTGCCCGCCAGGCCGAGGAACAGCCCAAATATATCATCTGCAATGCGGATGAGGGGGATCCAGGCGCCTTTATGGATCGTGCGGTTCTGGAAGGTGATCCTTATGTCGTTCTTGAGGGAATGCTTATCGGTGCTTATGCTATTGGAGCAGAATACGGGTACATTTATGTAAGAGAGGAATACCCCATCGCAGTTGAACATTTGGGACTTGCAATAGAACAAATGAAGGAATTAGGTCTTTTAGGTGAGAATATCCTTGGAACCGGATTTAATTTTGATATTTCTCTAAAAATGGGGGCAGGGGCCTTTGTCTGCGGTGAAGAGACCGCTCTTATGGCCTCTATTGAAGGGAAACGGGGAATGCCGAAGTCCAGACCACCATTTCCTGCACAAGCAGGATTGGATGGCAAACCCACTAATATCAATAACGTTGAGACATGGGCCAATGTGCCATTGATCATTAAAAATGGCGTGGAATGGTATTCCCAGATGGGTACGGAGAAGAGCAAAGGAACCAAAATCTTTTCCTTGGCTGGAAAGGTGAATAATACGGGCTTGGTGGAGGTTCCAATAGGTGTGAGCATCAAAGAGGTGGTTTTTGATATTGGAGGTGGTATTCCGAAGGGAAGGGAATTCAAGGCGGTACAGATGGGGGGGCCATCGGGCGGTTGTGTCCCAGCCCAATATCTAAACATTCCCATTGATTACGATACATTACAGCGGATAGGTTCTATCATGGGCTCTGGCGGTATGGTGGTTATGGATGAAAATAACTGCATGGTCGAAATTGCCCGATTTTTTTTGAGTTTCACACAATCAGAATCCTGTGGGAAATGTGCTCCTTGCAGGTTAGGGACTACCCAGTTGTTGGAGATTTTGACACGGATAACCCAGGGAAATGGGAGAATCGAAGATATTCAGGCCGTCAAGGATTTAGGTGAGACCATAATGAAGTCCTCTCTCTGTGGTCTCGGACAGACCGCTCCCAAGCCCGCACTTTCCACACTCAAATATTTCTTGAAAGAATATGAGGACCATATCCTTGAGCACCGATGTGCCGGGGCCACGTGTGATTCTATGGTTATTTCTGCCTGTCAACATGCATGCCCGGCGGGGATTGATGTGCCAAATTATGTGGCTTCCATTGCTGCTGGCAATTACAAAAAATCAGTTGAGATCATCAGGGAGAGAAACCCCTTTCCTGCTGTATGCGGTCGTATTTGTATCCATCCTTGTGAGTTCAAATGCAGGAGAGGCGAATTAGATGAACCGGTTGCCATCCGTTCGCTCAAGCGATTTGCTGCGGACTGGTATTTTGATCATATGGATAAGGCTGAAGAGCCATTTCCGGTGATTGAGGATCTAAAGGTTGCAGTGGTTGGTGCGGGCCCGGCAGGACTGACCTGTGCCTACTTTTTGGCAAAAAAGGGATATAAGGTGACCGTCTTTGAGGCCCAACCGGTTGCCGGAGGGATGTTAAGGATCACTGTGCCTGAATTTCGTCTCCCCCGACAGGTGATTCAGAAAGAGGTCGAATACATAGAAAGCTGTGGTGTAGAAATCCGTTATAATTCTCCCATTGATGCCAAGCATACAGTCAATAATCTCATGGAAGAAGGATATAGTGCGGTCTTTATAGCAGCAGGGGCTCAGGCGAGCAAGAGGATAGGCATCCCTGGTGAAGAAGAAGGTCTGGACGGACTTCATTATGGGCTCAATTTCTTGGCCGATGTTAAAGCGGGCAAAGAAATCAGATTAAAAGGGAGAATAGTTGTTGTGGGGGGCGGTAATGTAGCCATTGATGTGGCGAGAACTGCTGCCAGAATGGGTGCCAGTGATGTACAGCTTTTTTGCCTGGAAGCCAGAGACGAAATGCCGGCATGGGAGAAAGAGATTAGAGAGTCCATTGATGAGGGTATTGTAATCAACCCTTCCTGGGGACCCAAACAGATCATTCATAAGAAAGACAGGGTCACCGGTATTGAGTTTGTCCGGTGTGTAAGTGTTTTTGATGAAGAGGGTCGTTTCAATCCCACCTTCGATGAGGAATCAAGGCAGGTAGTAGAATCCGAAGTGATTATTGTCTCCATAGGCCAGGCCCCTGATATCTCATTTTTGTCCAAGGATAGCCAGCTGGAGAGGGAGCTATGGGGAACGTTAGTGGCGGATGAAAATACCTTATCAACAAATATCCCTGGTATCTTTGCCGGGGGCGATTTTACAGCCGGCCCCACATATGTCATCAAGGCCATAGCTTCAGGGAGAAGGGCGGCTATAGCCGTAGACAAATACCTCAAAGGGGAGAAAGGAAGAGTAGTGATCTTGGATGAAAAAACGGCCATGAAGGAAGATATTGGTCTTGCCCTTGAGGAGGAGACTACCGAGGAAAAGCCGAGAGTCAAGGTTGAGCTTGAGATGCCTGAAGAGAGGGTGAGAGATTTCCGGGAGGTGGAGAAAGGATTCGCCCAGGAGGAGGCACACCTGGAGGCCGTAAGATGTCTCCGATGCGACTTAGAGGAGAAATAGGGGGAAGTCTCATGATCAGATCCATTACGCAGCAAAAACCGGATGAGGAGATTGATCAGCTCTTAGATGGATTAGGAAGAATTTTTATTATAGGTTGTGGAACCTGTGTCACCCTGACAAAGACTGGTGGCAGGTTAGAAGTAGAGGCCATGCAGGAAAAATTGGCCACTAAAGGCAAGCTGATCACAGGAGATGTTGTTTTGCCGGTTGCTTGTGACAATCTAACCGGAGAGGCATTGAACGAATATGGCCCGCAGATTGACCAGGCCGATGTCCTGTTGATAATGACCTGTGCGTTTGGAGTTCAGACCATTGCCAGGCAGTTGAAAAAAATAATTGTCCCTGCCCTGGATACCCTATTTATTGGAAAAGAGACAGGCCTGGGCAGGTTTGATGAGATTTGTACACAATGCGGTACTTGTATCCTGGGTGAAACGGGCGGAATCTGTCCGGTCACCTCTTGTCATAAGGGTCTGGTCAACGGCCCCTGCGGAGGCACCAACAACGGTAAATGCGAGATCGACACGGAAAAGGATTGTGCCTGGACCCTGATTTACAATCGTTTGAAAGACTTAGGCCGCCTGGATTCCATGAGAAAATTACATAAACCGAGAAATCATCAGGGAGAGCCGAATCCGGGTAAGTTCAAGTTGAATGCCTAAAGCATGCCCTGGCGCTATGTGATCTGGTACTCTATTACCTACTGTACTTTCCAATGCGGGTTCAGGAATCAGATCATCATGTCTATTGGCCAGGTCTGGGCCAGGGTGAACTAAAGTGTCTAAAATTAGAAGACTAAGATGTTCGAAATCAGATATTTTGAGTTGCCAGTTGTGAATGGTTTCAGGAGATTAGCTTGAACCCACAACCTGTAACTCGTAACTCACAACCAGTAACTGAAGAGGTTAGTAATGGTCTCCTTATTCAAAAAAGCCCTTGAGTCAGGTAAGTTTGTCGTTACCTCCGAGGTCGCTCCCCCAAAAGGGACTAATCTCGAAAAGACAATCCACCATATAGAACTATTGAAAGATAAGGTGGATGCAATGAATGTGACCGATCATCAGAGTTCAGTGATGCGGTTTCCTTCCATAGGGGGCGCCCTTCTGGTCAAAGAGATGGGAGGGGAGCCTATTTTGCAGATGACCTGCAGGGATCGCAACAGGTTGGCCCTTCAGGCCGATCTACTCTTTGCCGCCAGTAGAGGGATCAATAATGTCCTGTGTCTCACGGGTGATGCTGTGATTTTGGGTGACCATAAAGAGGCCAAAGGTGTCTTTGATCTGGATTCAAGTCAATTATTGGCAACAATCAGAAGGTTGGAAAAAGGAAAAGATCTTGGAGGAAATGATTTGGATGGGAGGGTGTCTTTTTGTTCTGGCGCCATTGTCACACCCGAGGCCGATCCCATTGAACCCCAGCTTATAAAATTTGAAAAGAAGATCGAGGCAGGTGCTGAATTTATTCAAACACAGGCGGTCTACGACTTAGACAATTTTAAGCAATTTATGAAATATGCTAAACAATTTCCCGTGAAAATATTGGCCGGAATCATCCTGCTTACCTCTGCCCCAATGGCCAGGTTTATGAATAAGAATGTGGCTGGTGTCAATGTTCCACAAGACCTCATTGATGAAATGTCCTCCGCACCCAAAGGAAGGGCCATTGGCAAGGGCATAGAGATTGCGGGTCGCATGATCAAGCGGGTACACGATGAGAAAATGTGTGATGGTGTCCATATCATGGCAATCGGCAAGGAGGAACTCGTGCCGGAAATCATGGCTGCAGCGGGGTTGGCTTGAGTTGGAAGTTCAAATAGAAAGAGGTTATTAATAATCCTTAGACCGTTCTTTCACCTGAAACGGGGTTTCAAATGCCTTTGTCAGGCCATACGCAGCAGATCTCCTATGCTCCTAAAGGTTAGTATGTTAGTATGAATTTATGTCCTTTTTATGACTGAAGGAACTTCAAAGCATCCCTGAATGACCTGAATTGCTGAATGGATTTGATCAGATGGCAGTACCCCTGTGATGGATGCAATTGAGCAACTTAAGGCGGAGAGTTCAATGTTGGCGCTTTCAAAAGCATTGAGTAGATCACTAACAATGCCGTAGCGATCACCAAAATGGGGGCCATTCATCGAAAAGTAGGCGACGTTGGAAATATCGACAGTGATATCTTCAGGAAGTAGTCCCCGGATCATGTCGACGTAATTGAGTTTTTTGGATTGAGGAAGACAAAAGAGCAAATCAGTCTTTCTCATTTCTTGAAATCGGCCTGATATGATAAAATTTAAAATCAGCCCCATCTGAGCAAAATCCTTAAACGCAGTACCCATTTTTTTCAAGTCAAAATTATTCAATTTTATATGTAGAAGCTCTTGCTGGTCTTGCCACTCCAAGGCATAGACTTTAGGCCTCTTTTCTTGGTAAGAAGCGACTACTTCCTTATAAAGCTTTTCTTTCCCCTTTTGCACAGCCTTCCAGTCAGAAGGTGTTCGATAAGCGCTGAAGATAAAGGGATCAAATAAGGCCTTGGTGGCTTTGTTGATGAACTCTTCTTTTATAACAACTGAGATGGCTGAGGGAGAATTAGCTAAGACCATTGGTTCAAGGCCTTCTTTACCAAACACTTCAAGAAGGCCCCCAATGACATCAGGGTTACTTCTGTGGGGGAAGACTGACAAGACAGCAGCTTTTGCAGTTGAATATTTTATCTTTCGGAAATTATTTTCAATCAGGTGTGAAACTGTTTGTGCGTTGTGAGAATCGACAACAACATTTAGCCCCCGGACTAAGTCCCCATTCTCGCATGTCAGGAAAGGGAGATTTATTTTCTCCCTGGCTATTAGGTCGCAAAATTCCGTTGAAAATTTGTTGTCTTTATTAGACTGGTTCAACGAAATCCATACTACCTCTTTCAAGATCTTAAAACCAGCAAGTCTTGTTTGAGGGATCATTAGATATTACTCTATATCAAAGCAGACCGCTCACCACTTCCCATAAGCCTTCCGTATCTATCGGTTTGGGGATATAGTCATCTGCCTCTGTGGACATTCCATCAGCGTGGGTATAACTTGTGGTAGGTACGGCTTCTCCCACTGCCGTCAGAAGAACAATAGGAATATCCCTGGTTTTTTCATCAGCCTTTAGTTCGGAGCAGAGGACGTAACCATCCTTTCGTGGCATCATTATATCAAGAATAATCAGGTCTGGACGACGTTCTTTAATAGATTCTTCTCCCTCAATGCCGTCGTAGGCACGGCCCACCTCGCATCCTTTACTTTCCATCATCATAGCCACGGTTTCCACCAGATCAGGATCATCATCGACTACCAAGATATATTTCTTGGCCATAAATAAACCTCCTTTTTTGTTATCAATGAACAAACATAGTTGTTGTGATTCGCTCATGATTTATTCAAAGAGCTATACGACTAATATTAAAATAAACTGAATAAACAAATCAATCAACAATTTAACTGATATCCGGCCTTGGATAAAGACCCGCTCGTTCCACGATCTCAGGTACCTTTTCTTCCCACTCAATGGCCATTACGTGAAAACCGCTAACACCTTCTACCTCCTTCAAGCGCTGAATGGTTTCCACACAAATGTTGATACCTTCTTCGGGTTGTTTTTCCTTGGGGACGTCACTCATTCTTTTAACAATCTCATCAGGTACATCCATTCCCGGAACACGGTTTTTCATGTATTTTGCCATGCCCGCAGATTTAAGCGGGGTAACGCCTGCAAGGATATAAACCTTTTCATGAAGTCCCCGATCACGAGCCTGCTTCATCCAGAGTTCGAATTTGTCTAAATTGTAAATACACTGGGTCTGGATAAATTCCACCCCCGCTGCCACTTTTTTGGCCAACCTGGGGACGCGGATTTCGAATGGATCAGCAAATGGGTTTGCTGCTGCACCAACAAACATCTTGGGAGGTCGGTCAATGTCGTCTCCTCCCAGAAATTTACCTTCATCTCTCATGTACCTTACTGTTTGTATCAATTGCATGGAGTCTAAATCAAAGACATTCTGGCCCTTTGGGCAGTCGCCGAATTTTTGATGGTCTCCGGAAAGACAAAGGATATTATAAATATCAAAGGAGGCAGCGCCCAGGATGTCACTCTGTAAGGCGATCCGGTTCCTATCCCGGACAACCATCTGCAATGTTGGCTCGACTCCCATCAATTTGAGATGGATACACGAAGCCAGGCTGGAAAGACGGGTAACGCTAGTCTGATTATCTGTGATGTTAATGGCATCCACATAATCTTTGATTATTTCAGCTTTTTTAGTAATGGCCTTTGGATCGCTTCCCCTGGGCGGGCCACATTCTGAGGTGACTGCCTGATGCCCTGCCACAAGGATCTTTTCCAATCTGCTCGGTGTTTTCGTTTTCATTGTCTCAAATCCTCCCTGACCACTTTTCTGGGACCACCGGCCCTCTCGGTCGACCAGTCTTTGATAGGCGTGATTTTCTCATAGTCATCAAGTCTGTCCAATTCTTTTAGACGGTCGATGATCAATTGCCAGGCGCAATCAAGATCTTTACTTATTTCACACTTTCCCTGTGTGGACCCACCGCAGGGGCCGTTAAGAAGTCTCTTGGCGCATCGGGATATGGGACAAATCCCGGCCGTTTGTCCCAGGATACATTGACCGCATCCCTGACATCGTTCAGTCCATACGCCACTCTCTTCGGTTACACCTATAAAGTGGGTATTAACACCTGGAAATACGGGTGTACTAAAGTATTTTTCCGCGAGGAACTGGATTCCAGCCCCGCAGGCCAATGAAATCACAGCGTCATATTGATCAATAAAACTTCTTATTTCTTCAAGGTATTCATGATCACACTGGCGCTCCAGAGTTACTTCTTTGACCTCCAGATCTTTTCCATCTTTCTTGAAGGCCATATTTAAGGCTGAGGCCAGGATAGCCACTTCTTTTTTACCACCAGCATAACATACAGTAACGCACTCGTTGCATCCGACAAGAAGTACTTTTTTGCAATTCTTTATATATCCTATAATTTCATCTATGGGTTTTCTTTCTGCTACGATCATGGAAAATAACCTCCTCTTAACTACTCGACAAAATATCATTTAGCTATTTTTTCTTTGGCTGACCTTATAGGACTGGGACCAAGGGCTTTGATTTTTTCGTGCATTTCTTTAGCCACCTCGGCGAATAGAGGACCATCAGAGGCCGCTATATTATACATCCCTAACCTTTCTCCTCCGACACCAATCTCATCCAGGAGATTTTTTGTATATTCTACCCTTTTTTTGGCCCTTAAATTGCCTTTGAGGTAATGACACTCGCCCTCAAGACACCCCGCAACATATACTCCATCTACACCTTTTTGAAAGGCTTCCATTATATGGATAACATCAACTTTACCGGTGCAGGGGAGTCTTATAATCCTGATACTTTCAGGATAAGTTAATCGCATGGTACCTGCCAGGTCCGCTGCCTCATAGCCTCAGAAGTGACAGCAAAGGGCGATAATAATCGGTTTGAATTCTTTCATTTGTTATCCTTCTCCCATAAGTGCATTAATCTGGGCCGATATTTGAGTATCTTCGAAGTGTGAAAGTGTAATGGCCTTTGCCGGACACTCAGCTGCACAGACGCCACATCCATGACATTTGGAAATATCAATCTCTGAAACTCCATCCTCATTAATAAATGGCACCTCATAGGGGCATGTCCTAACGCAAATGAGGCAGGCAGCACAGAAATCAGGATCAACTTTGGCGACAACACCTCCTACTTCTATGGAATCCATGGAAAGCAAGCAGCAGACCTTTGAAGAGGCTGCAAGGGCCTGGGAGATACTTTCATCAATTAATCGTGGTGAATGCGCCATACCACAAATAAATATGCCATCTGACTGTGTATCAACCGGTCGTAGCTTAACATGAGCCTCTAAAAAGAAATGCTCGCTGGTCTTTGGAACCTTAAATATGTTTGCCAGCTCCTCTGTTTCACCCGCAACAACTCCTGCACTTAAGATTACCTGGTCCGGGTTAATTGCTATTTCTCTTCTCAGGGTAATGTCCTTAAAAATAACCTGAATTTTTCCCTCTTTCTGTTCCACTATTGGTTTTTCATCCTCTCTATATCGCAAGAAGTAAATGCCCATTTCTCTTGCCTTTCGATAAAAATCTTCTAAGAAACCATAGGTCCTGATATCTTTATGTAGTATAAAGATATTTGCATCTGGGTTAATTTCTTTTATAGCAATGGCATTTTTTATAGCCTGCTGACAACAGACCCGGCTGCAATTTGGGTTTTTATCATCTCTGGAACCCACGCACTGTATCATAACAACATTTTTCCATTCTTTGATCCTCTTCTCATCTATTGATAAAATACCTTCTAATTCTACCTGTGTTTTAACCGCTTCGGATTCTCCATAAAGATACTCCTCTGGCCTATATTCGAGGGCACCCGTTGCAATAATGAGTGCCCCATGAGTTACCTCCCTATGATACATGGCAGGCCCAACGGTGAGTGCTGTTTTAAAATTGCCCTTAGTTCCAGAAAAATCTACCACAAGAGTCTCTGCTAAGACCTCTATCTTTTCATTCTGGGTGACCTTCTCAATTAAATCAGTCAAATATTGCTGGACATTATCACCTTGTATGGTCTTATGGATATTTCTGCCCATTCCCCCCAGTTCTTTTTCTATTTCAACCAGAACCACCTCAAATCCCTGTTCCGCTATATTTAATGCAGCCGTCATACCAGCAATGCCACCGCCAACGATCAAGGCTCTTTTGATTACCGGCAGCTCTGTCCTGTAGAGAGGGGAAAGTTCTGCGGCATTAGCCACGGCCATACTAACCAGGTCCTTGGCCTTTTCAGTTGCGCTTTCCTTGTCAGATTGATGTACCCAGGAATCTTGATCTCTGATATTTGCCATACTGAAAAGATAGGAATTCAGACCTGCTTCTTTAATAGTATCCTGAAACAGGGGTTCATGTGTCCTTGCAGAGCATGAGGCTACAACCACCCGATTTAATTTGTATTCATTTATGTATGCCTTTATCCTATCCTGAGTATCCTGGGAACATGTAAAAAGATTCTCATCCGTTACTATTACATTAGGTAATTTGGATGTATACTTGGCAACCTCAGGGACATTCACTACCCCTCCTATATTTATTCCACAATGACAGACAAAAACACCGATACGTGGCTCTTGACCAGTAACGTCAATTTCTTCCGGGTATTTTTTCTCTTTTGTTAGCGTATGCCTTTGGCCTGCTAAAAGTCCCGAGGTGGCAGCGGCCGACGCACTTGCCTGCATTACAGTTTCAGGTATATCTTTTGGTCCTTGAAAAGCCCCACAAACATATATTCCATTCTTTGTTGTCCAAATAGGTTCAAAGGTTTTAGAGCTAATAAAATTATACCTGTTGAGTTCAACCCCCGCTTTTTGAGCCAGATCGATTGATTCTTGCTGCATATCAAGACCTACAGATAAAACAACTATGTCAAATTCTTCTTCAACTATCCTTCCGGCTTCATCAGTATACCTGATCTTAAGGTTTCCTTCCTCTTCCCCTGGTAAAACATTATTTATCCTTGATTTAATAAACCTGACTCCTACATCATTCTTGGCCCTGTTATAAAATTTCTCAAAATCTTTTCCATATGTCCTGATATCAATAAAGAAAATAGCCGTATCTAATGGTTCAGAAGAATGCTCTTTCGCAACCATGGCCTGTTTTATGGCATATGTACAACAGACGGCAGAACAATAACCTTTATCCCCCACATGGGTATTTCTCGATCCCACACATTGTATCCATGCAATCTTTTTTGGCTCCTTTTTATCAGATGGGCGAATAAGGTGACCCTGATAAGGGCCTGAGGCACTCAAGATCCTCTCAAATTCCAGGCTGGTAACCACATTGGGGAAGAAGGCATATTGATAAGTGTCGTTACCAGCAGGGTTGTATGGTTGAAAACCTGGTGCAAGTATGATGGCTCCAACATCTATTGTCAGTTCATTTTCTTTCTGATCAAAATCAATTGCATCCGCAGGACAGAATTTCTCACAGGCCTTGCATTTGCCCTTTTCAAAATAGATACAATGATCTTTTTCGATAAGATATTTCAAAGGAACAGCTTGGGGGTAACTTATATATGCTGCCTTGCGTTTTATTAACCTTGTATTATATTCATCAGCTACTTTCCTGGGGCATTTCTCCGCACATGTCCCGCAGGCAATGCATTTATCTACATCGATATACCTGGGGTGCTGGATGAGCCTCACTTGGAAGTTACCTTCTTCACCCGCAATGTTCGTAATTTCAGAGAGGGTTAGTATCTCGATATTCAGATGTCTGCCGCATTCCACAAGTTTTGGTGACATGATACACATAGAGCAGTCATTAGTAGGGAATGTCTTATCCAACTGTGCCATCCTAC
>CAYRFN010000063.1:0-20061 GCA_964423495.1 uncultured Desulfobacteraceae bacterium | reverse complement strand
AGTCCGCCTGTAAAGCTCACTTTACCCTCTAATTACGCTTATTTTGGGACTAGGCGATTCACGAAAATAATCGAGCCGTAACCGGATAATGGATTCTCACCCATTGTTCCTTAATGGATATTAACCCTTGTTTCTTCAGCCATTGATTAGTCATGCCGCTCTGTGTTGCCAATGTACGAGAAAGCTACCTGTAAGGTGAGCTGCGAGTTAAACCAAGGTAAGTGGTTGAACTTATGAGAAAGTTTTTGGGTCTCAAAATCATGTACGAGCAAATGGGTCAAGGTGGCTGAACGGTTATATCAACACTGGTACTGTTTTGCCGGCCTCTGCAACGCACGATTAGGGTTATTGTATGGAAGCCCGGAGTCAGTTTGTCATAACTAAAAGTGTACCGTCCCTCCTGAAATTGGCCGTCGATATTAGACCGCCACTGAATTTGACTGTACTGGGTCGGACCGTGGCCTATAAATATGATCTTTTTGCCCTGCCTATAACTCGCCTGAGGGACAGGGCTCTCGATTTTTGGCTGGGGTGTGTTTTGGTCAGGGGAAATCAAGAGATTGAAAATCCGCCCCACGGGAATCCGAGCATCTCCAAACACCACAATGCGGCCAATAACTAAAACAAGCAGCACCAACGGGAGGCGGTATGGTTTAAGCCACTCTAATATGTTCTGCATTGATGGTCCACTTTTTTAGGCATAGTTATTTATGTTTAGTTGGCCCGGTTTGAAACCGTTTAGGCAACCAAACATGGGGCCTATTTTGTTACAGTCCCCGTCACAACCTTATACATAATAGATCCAAAGCACCCGATAGAGAAGATGTAATAATGCTCTTCAACGGGAACACTGAAAATAAATAAACCGCCCAAATTATTCGTCAGCCATATTTCTTGAATCATGGCAGGATATATGGCCAGCATAAGTGCATACCAACATATGTTCAGTCCGGTCATAATGAGACCGGACCAGATACATATCCCATATAGGCTCCTGCTGATTAACAGAAACAAAATGACACATATCAACAAGATGAACACATAAATATCAACCGATTTGAAACGAAATAATCCGAGAAATACGACATACAAGAATACGCTTCCAAAAACAATGGCCAGTACAAAGAGAGAGTTCGGTTTTTTTTCGGCAATGTATTCTTTTTTGAATATTAGCTCATAGATCTTAGTGGAAATTCCTCCAAGAAAAAAACCATATAGGAAACTTTCAAAGTTAATGCTATCAAAGATTGTTGGCGGCCGCCAGTAGTCATAGAAAGAACAATATTTATCCAAAGTCAAAGCGCTTGTTCCGCATAATATCCCCATATATATAATTTCAACCGTTGACTTCTTTTTTTTGTAAATAATAAACGCCCAAAGAGGGATGATTAGCGCTACGCTCCAAAGATAGTAGTATTGGTGGATAAGATTTGTTTTCATTAGTTAGTGAGGCTCATGAATACGAGATTAACAATTGCTTTTTCTGCAAGGGAGTATAGGGAAGATCAAGTTATGTGTCAATAATGGTCACCTGCATCATGTTTTGGGTAACCCCCTATAAATACAAGAAAATGAGTGTATCCAGGTCGTGTAGTCTCTAACAGAATCGCCCCAGCCGCAAGCTCCAGATCTTTGACTTGCCTTCGGTTAGTAACTTTGCTATCTAATAAGTCCATTAAATTAGGTTAATATATTGGGAATTATAATCCCATTAGCTCATGCCCATGCCGGGCTTACAACAAGGCGCTGGCGAGGATGGCGTGAAGGAGGCTAAAAAATCAAGTTTTAGGCAACAATGCTATGGCATTAATTGAAAGATTATCCGGGGACTGATTTTGGTCCGTAAAAAGATAACATTCATTGTAAATCCTACCTCAGCCAACGGATCAACGGCCAGAGAATGGCTGCAAATACGATCAAAGGCAAGGGACAGATTAGGTTCGTTCAATACCCACCTCACCACAGGCCCGGGAGATGCAACTCATTTGACACGGCAGACCCTACTTTCAGGCGCTGAAGTGGTAGTTTGCGTGGGCGGGGATGGGACCCTCAATGAGGTGGTCAATGGATTTATAGATGGTAATGGGCCCGTGCAGCCCGAAGCACTATTGGGTTTCATACCCCGCGGCACGGGCTGTGATTTAATAAGGTCCATATCAATCCCACGGGACCTGGACAAGGCCTTTGACAATATCCTGAGCTGTCAGAATCGACCCATATCCATAGGAAAACTCACCTATCGGGATCACGATGGCGGATCCTCATACCGTTATTTTCATAATGTGGTTAGCTTTGGCCTGGGCGGCGAGGTGGATGAGCGCGTAAACAACACCACCAAGGTCTTTGGTGGTTTTTTTTCCTTTATCTGGGCTACAATTATTTCCATTCTGCTCTTTAACAGGAAACGCATAAGACTGTCAGTGGACAATCATTTCGATCAGGAGGTCACAAGCTGGAATGTGGTTGTTGCAAATGGCCAATATCACGGAGGTGGAATGTGGGTGGCTCCAGGTGCTTCTTTAGACAACGACATTTTTCAGATCACGGTGGTTGGAGATCTGGGTTTAGCTGAAGTATTCTGGAATTTGCCCAGGTTGTATAACGGAAAAATCTATGAACATAAAAAGATGATGAAACTCACAGGGAGGCGGGTATCTGCCTCTTCCTTTCAGCAGGTTCTTATCGATATGGATGGAGAACAGCCGGGACGATTGCCTGTTGTTGTTGAAATGGCTCCTTCTACCCTCCGCATTATTTGCGACTGCTAAAAACCAACACATCTATTGTTATTAATTTCAATAGCGGTGATTAATAAGGTTAAGTGATTCATAAATCGCGCGAATAATTTGATATTAATACTCAATAACTGAAAATAAAAAAGCCAATAAAATGGAAAAGGACATCGCAAAACGAAAAAAATAGAATTAATTTCTCACCTAAAGAAGAAGAGGAATGAAAGGAAGCAGTCAGTGAATCAAAAGATTGACCTTAAGGATGTGTACAAAGGATACACCCACGACCTGGACAAGGTCCATTCTCCCAAAGAGACGGTGTATCGGTTCAAGGAAAAGCTCAAGACCATCAAAATGGATATCCTGGGGGAGGTGGTGAGGATTGACAATGGCCGTCTGGATATACCCGTCTACTTTAGTCTCTGTGGAAAGGACGCAGAAGATATTATCGGGACGAAAAAGCAGATGGGAAAAGGGGGCACACCTGAACAGGCCGAAGCCAGTGCGGTCATGGAATTGGCTGAGAGGTTCAGTTTTTTCAGTTTTTGTAAAGATGAGAAAAACTTCTTTTTGGAGGAATATCGGAACATAAAAGATCGCGCACTCCCCTTTGAGCTCATTGCCCAATCCGTGCATGACGATTCGGCTGAGCTTGAAAGGGCACGGGAAATCTTCTCTACTCTACTACTCAAATGGACCGCCGGATACAACCTGACCAGAGACCAGGAAGTGCTCATCCCTTTTAACTGGTTCTTCACCATAAATGAGTTTAACGGCCCATCGGCAGGAAACTGCGTGGAAGAGGCAATCCTTCAGGGGATTTGTGAGGTGATCGAAAGACATGTTTCCTCCATTGTCAGCCGCAAGGCACTTAAAACGCCGGCTATTGATCTTTCATCCCTTACCGACACGGTAGTTCTGGAATTGATTCGAAAATACAAAAAAGCGGGCATAAAGCTCTATGTGAACGATTTTTCACTCGATATCGGCATCCCCAGCGTAGGTGTTTTGGGCTATGACCCTGCCACCTTTCCTCATAAAAGCGAAATCGTTTGGACCGCTGGAACTACTCCCAATCCTCAAAAGGCGCTTTCCCGTGCCTTGACAGAAGTGGCCCAACTGGCAGGCGATTTCAATAGCGGTTCCAACTATGTGGCAAGCGGTCTTCCCAAATTTAAGGAACTCTCTGAGGCGGATTTTGTCATCCATTCCGAAAAAAGCGTCCCCCTATCCAGCTTGCCCGACCTTTCGAATGACAACTTCAAGATCGAGGTGGAAAACTGTGTGGATGCACTTTCCAAGAAAGGCATGGAAGTTATACTGATCGACGTTACACATGGGGAACTCAATATCCCCGCTTTTTATACCATCATCCCTGGCGCCCATTTCAGGGAGCGAGCAGCAGGCACAAGCGTTGGCATGTTTTTAGCCAAAGTGATAGCCGAAAATGGAGAACCAAGATGGGCCATTCATGAATTGGAAAAGATGAACAGACTTCTTCCTAATAAGTACTACACCAAGTTTTTTTTGGGACTATCTCATCTTTCCATTGATGAACCGTCAAGGGCCTTGGAATACTTGGAAGATGCACTCGAACTGAGCCCGAATCGTCAAGATATACCCAGCATTTATTCCTATATGGGGGTCTCCCTTAAAGAGCTTGAACGTTACGGTGAGGCCATAAAGGTCCTTGAAAGGGCGGAAGAATATGAGCGTGAGAGAACCGACATCTACAATCTCATGGGGTTCTGTTATTTCAAGCTGGAGGAGCATGAAAAGTCCATAGAATGCTTCCAAAAGGTTCTTGAATTGAACCCCTCCTCAGCCATTGATTATGCAAATATCGCTTCAAATTACAGGGATATGAACGAGAGGGAAAAGGCTGTTTATTACTACCGACTCGCCTTGGAACTTGACCCTAATATTGACTTTGCCAGAGAAAACCTTCAAAGGTTAATAAAAGGAAATGACAAACAAAATGCTTGAAATTTTAATAAACGTGCCTCTCAAGATCACTAAAGGTATTTGAACCTTGATCTTCTTTTTTAGGTCATTTCATGACATCTCTTTGATCTTTATGCCTTTTGTTTACTCATCGTTTGGAGGATATTATTTTAGAGAGCAGATCTTACCGCATCGGCGATCTGTTTACAGTACTTTTCGGTTAGATCGTCGCTCGGTCCCTCAACCATCACACGACAAACGTTTTGCGTACTGGAATATCGCACCAACACTCTACCCTCTTCCCCAAGTTCCATCTCGACCTGCTTAATTGCATCCATAACCTGAGGTATTGTCGAAATCTCCGGTTTGCTTTTGACCTCTACGTTAATCAGTTTTTGTGGAAATATATCCATCATTTTAGCCAATTCGTGAAGCGGTTTTCCTTCTTTGATAATTGATGCGATTAATTGCGTGGCGGAGATGATGCCGTCACCGGTTGTGTGGCGGTTGAGAAAGATCATATGGCCTGAATCTTCCCCTCCAATCACTGCGCCTAGCCGCCGCATATCCTCCAAAACATAGCGATCGCCCACTTTTGAGGCATAATGTTTGAAGCCATATTTTTTGCACGCAATCTTCAGACCAAGATTGCTCATCACGGTACTGACAAGTAGATCGTTTTTCAACTCGCCCATATCCTTGAGCATTTTGGCACAAATGATCAAAATTCGATCACCTGTGATTTCGTGTCCCTTTTCATCCACAGCAATCAACCGGTCGCCGTCACCATCGAAAGCCAGCCCAATGGCCGAGCCAGATTCCTTTACACACTTTTTTAGATTCATCGTATACTGCGAACCGCAATTGTCATTAATGTTGAACCCATTGGGTTTATTGTGGATTACCTCAACATCAGCCCCCAGTTCAACGAATACTTCCGGAGCAACCTTATAAGTGGCTCCATTAGCTGCATCTATGATAATCTTCATCCCTTCCATTGACAAATCTCGCGGGAAGGTATTTTGCAAAAAAATAATGTACTGACCTTGGACATCATCAATCCTTTTTGCACGGCCCATTTCTTTGGCAGGAGGTACCATCTCAGGAAGGTTACCTCCTAAGATAAGGTCTTCAATAACCTCTTCCTGATCGTCAGATAACTTGAAACCGTTGCCGGAAAATATTTTGATGCCGTTGTCTTGATAGGGATTGTGTGAGGCAGAAATAACGATTCCAGCATCAGCTCGCATGCTTTCAGTAATAAAAGCAATGCCTGGAGTAGGCAACACACCAACCATATAAGGATCTCCACCCATTGACGTGATACCAGCCTCAAGCGAGCTTTCCAGCATATAGCCGGAAATACGGGTATCTTTGCCAATGATGATCCTGGTTCGGTAATGTGCCTTTTTAAAAAAATGTGTGACAGCCTGACCAACAGAAAAGGCCATCATGGCATCCATTGGGTGGCGGTTTGCTTCTCCCCTTATTCCGTCAGTACCGAATAATTTGCCCATATATCCACCTCTTTACGAAAAGTGCCAGAAAATACCCCGACTTTGGTCGGGGATGAATGGCTACCAAGGTTTTAAAAGGGTGTAGGGGTCTCTTTCATGGGGCATCGGGAGATAGGTCTTCCACAGAGCAGCAATCTAAATTCTTAACCAGCTTTTTGAACGCCCCCATTACCTTAATATTAAACTCAGGACAGGCACAAAAGAAAACCTTTGCCACCGAGTCAACCTTCTGGGGCTGTCCCGGAACTGCTATTAAAGACCTGGTGCCGTTCAATGAAATACATCAAAAATAATTGTGACTCTGTGGAAGACCTATCTCACGATGCCTCAGCGAATTTCAGGGCCACACTGCCATTACATGGAATGAGACCGAAATTTGCGGCCACATGTAAGATACCCCATACCCCTTTATTTATTGTGAAACCCCGACCCTTGGTCAGGTAGCTTCACTGAACTGGATTTAGGAGTTCATTTTTTGAACAAATTCATTAATGGCAGGATTGCGGCCGTTTTCCGACAAAATTCATCGATAATTTGGTCGAGCCACATTGTGCCCTCTTGTGAAATATCCGTCGGCAGGCTTTGCACCATCTCAATATAGTTTCCACGATTTTCATTCTTATGATCCTCAAATGCAGACAGAAAGCGGTCACGGTACTCCTCACCCAATTCTGCCGAGATCTCTCCTGAGAACAGATCACAGACTTGATCAATTCTCTCATACAGTTCACGCTTTCGAGAAACAGCTCGACCACCAAGTTTATTGTTTTTACAGAAATCACCTAAGTTATCTGCCAATGTCCTAAGCCATTTGATACGTACCTGTTTAGACAACACAAGGTTGGCGAGCACCCCTTCATAAATCAGCTCGTCGAATTCTTGAAGAATAAAAAACGATATCCTGACATTAATGTACCATTGCTCAAGCGCCATCAGGTTCGCAATATAAATTATATTGTTTTCCACCACACGTGAAAGGCCTGGGTAAAGCTTTGGGGTTAAATCGGTTATTAATTCGCGATGGGTTTTTCCGACAATTAACTTATTTTCCTCAAGCGAGTCCTTGCGTAGAAGTGTGCCTGCCGCAACAACGTTGCCATAGCCAATTCTCAGTGGCCCGATGATCCCTCCTTGACCTCCGAGGAATATTCTCGGTTGATTTAGCATAACACCACGTGGAACATCGCCAATAAGTGATGGTGTGGTTTTATCGCCGTCAGGAGTGAAATTAAAATGAATATATGAACTTCCAACTTCACTATGGTCTTTACGGCTTGTACCCCCGGCCATAAGGCAATCGCAAAAGTTAATTAAACTACCCAGGGTGACAAAAGGAAAGAGGATGGTATGCTTTAGGCCAACACAATGCGCTCCCTTTGCCTGTTCCTCCAAAATACACCCCTCACGTACATGCGCACCAAGACCCATGTTGGATTTTTCCAAGAAAACCGCCTTATTAAAATATCCACTCTTTAATTCAACGTATGGGCCGATTTGACAATTGTCAATTGTTACAGGTCCTTCTTTGCCAATTTGGGTGCCTGCCGCAATAACCGTTTTTTCTCCGTAAATACGACAACCCGGGTAGATCTTCACGCCGTTGCCCGAAATCTTATCAATGACTACATCATCGCCGATATCGAGAGATAAAGGATTAGGAATATCCACTCCTTTATCAACCAGTTGAGTTATTTTATCGTAACCCCCGGGTTTTGGCTCCACCTTTTCCTCCGAAAACAGAAATAATATCCCCCGTAAAAATAAAAAACCCACTAACTACTTAGTAATTCGTGGACTCAATCGTCTCCTTACAGTAACATTTCTTTTTATTACCTCAATTGAAAATTTATTTATGATCAGTTCAATCTCTCTTGTCACGCGACTATCGATCAGTGATGCCCACAATTTCTGATAGACAGAGAATAAGGAAAAGACCTATTTATGTCAAGCTATTGACATAATCAGCAGTAAATCACATTTGACATGAGGATAAAAAACTGTACAATTTTATTCTATGAAAAACCTAATGATAATTATTATCACCGGTCTATCGGGCTCAGGGAAAAGCATCGCTATCGATGCACTTGAAGATGAGGGCTTTTTCTGTGTTGATAACATGCCTGTTCTTCTTCTCCCAAAATTCCTGGAAATTCGTTTGGGTGGCACTTCCGAAGTCCAGAAATTAGCCTTGGGCATGGATCTCAGGGAAAAAGATTTCGTGAAAAAATATCAGGAGGTATTTGAGCAATTAAGACAAGATAACTACAAGTTGGAGGTCCTCTTTTTAGAGGCCTCAGAAAAGGCTCTGTTAGAGCGCTATAGTCAGACACGGCGACAACACCCCGTATCTAAAGGAGACAATCTCCTTGACAGCATTCGGGCTGAAAAAGAGCAACTGAAGGGACTAAAAGAAATTGCAGATCATATCATTGACACATCCAATATTACTGTACACCAGCTCAAAGAGATCATAATCAAGTATGCTCGCAAGGGAATTAAGGCAGAAAGAATGCAGATTGCAGTCCTCTCCTTTGGTTTTAAGTACGGTATTCCTCTTGAAGCAGACCTTCTGATCGACGTCAGATTCATACCAAACCCCTACTTTATCCCTGAGTTAAAGAACCGCAATGGGAAGGATGAGCAGGTAAAACAATTTGTTAATAGAGCACCTGAGACCCAAATGTTCTATGAAAAATACTTATCCCTGCTCGAGTATCTTATCCCACTTTATGAAAAAGAGGGTAAATCATATTTAACAATTGCAGTCGGATGCACCGGAGGACGTCATAGGTCTGTGACTATGGCTGAAGATATATTCAACCATCTCAAAAAATTAAGCAGGAAAATAATCTTGACCCACCGGGATATTGAACAGCCTTGATTGAATAACAACCCTAGCATAACCAATCCTATTCAAACTCCTCGGACTCCTCCGTTGGATAGAAAAAATGTAATTTTTCTTTTTTGATCTCATTGGGGTCGTGAAAAATCAGGTAATCTTCTGCATCCTTTCGTAAGGCCTTGGCACGCTCCTCCAGATCATTTAGCCTTTTAATGACACCCATCTCCCACAACATAGCCTTGACAGTGCTAAAGAGATCTTCGCTACCGTAAAGTAATGTCCCTTCCTGAAGTATCTTACAGGCGACCATATGTTTGAAATTATTAAACCGAACCTGTTCCCTGACACGCCCTATTTTTTTCACGATATAGTCAATCTCCTCCCTGATATGAGGGGTCTTGAGCAACCTGTATTTTTCCTTATAAATTGCATCATCCAATCCATTCATCAAATCGTTAGGAAACTGATCATCTACGATAACAACCAGATCCATATCTGAACCATTGACCAATTTTCCAGTGCTTCTCTCCGGGCGAGGCACGTCATGGGCCATATTATAGACAATGTCCCCGGCAATGATAAAACATACCGGATAATCCAAGGTGTTTTCGCTCTCAAGCCAATTCGAGAGACCAGAAACTGTCCGATAGACCAAATCCAATTTGGCTTTGCTGACCTCCTCGATATGCGATATTAACTCCTCGGCTCTTCGCTCAATTGAATTGTTATCCTCAGGAATCCCAACCACGGAGTAGGTCAAAAATTCCCTAAATATGGAAGGGGAAAGACGCGCAAAACCATCCACTCGTCGATCAAGCCTGAGATACTTTGTGCCAATAGTCCGCATGATCAGGTTTTCAGAAATCTTACAAATCCGCCACAGAATCAAGCCATCGCCACCAAAGGTTTTCCAAATCTCTGATCCGGTCAGGGGCCCTTTCTCCTCTATCAGCTTAAAGATCTCCTTTTCCATATGTTCATTGTATCATAAAAATAGGCCTAAATAACCTATTTTAATAATTGCATAAATAACAAAATTATTTTAATGAAAAAATAAACCCTTACACTATTTCATTTTCTCCGGCAAAACTAAGAACAGAACTGCACTATCTCCATGAGACAGTAAAAACAGCATGAAAAATAAAGATCTTAAAATAGAGGATATCGGAGAGTTCGGTTTTATCCGATCCGTAATGAACGAATGCCACTTCTCTCCTGAAAAGCTAATCAAGGGTATAGGTGACGATTGTGCAGTCATTGGGCCCTATGAAAACAAGGCCTTCCTGATTACTACAGATCTGCTCGTTGAAGGCGTCCACTTCATCTTAGGAAGAATTCCACCTGAACATCTTGGTGAAAAGGCTGTTGCTGTCAATCTTAGCGATATTGCGGCAATGGGAGGAAATGCCTTGCATCTGTTTTTGTCATTAGCTATCCCGCGATCCATGAGTCTTGAAACCGTCAATCTCATTTATCGTGGAATTAAGACAGTGTGCAAGCGCTATAAGATCAATATCCTTGGTGGGGATACTTCATCCTCACCCGAAAGACTTATGATCAATGTTACTATAATAGGAGACTCTCCAGAAAAAGAGATTTTATACCGTAATGGGGCAAGACCTGGTGATATAATTTATGTTACTGACACCCTTGGAAATTCAGCGGCAGGACTAAAATTGATCAAGGAAGAGATCTTTGCACCGGATGCCTTGGCCTTTACCCTAATAGATGCCCATAACCGTCCAAGGCCTTTTCTC
This sequence comes from uncultured Desulfobacteraceae bacterium, assembly GCA_964423495.1. Taxonomy (GTDB): domain Bacteria; phylum Desulfobacterota; class DSM-4660; order Desulfatiglandales; family Desulfatiglandaceae; genus CAYRFN01. Next base: position 9,269 of record CAYRFN010000063.1, on the reverse strand, counting down.
GAAGCCGGTCGTATGATTGCCCGTTCTCGGTTGGCCTCTGCAATGATCGATTTGAGCGACGGCCTTTTGTCTGATTTGCGGCACATCTGTGAGGCAAGCAATGTGGGAGCTCGGATTTTCCATGATTCATTGCCTATTTCAAAAGAGCTAAAGGCCTTAGCTGAAACCAACAGTCTTGATCCTTATGAATTTGCCCTTTCAGGTGGAGAGGATTACAGGCTTCTCATCACCATTCCTGGAAAGAATCTTGAATCATTTAAGGAATTGTTTAAAAGGCGAAAACCCTGTCCGGTTCATAATGTTGGTGAAATTACGAAAGAATTGGGGATCAAAATGATTAGGCAAAATGGCGAGGAGGAATTGCTTAAGGTTGCAGGCTTTGACCACTTTGCCCGCCTATAAAGAGAGCCCACAGTGAGAATAAGAAAGGTTTCCGGCGGTAGTCCTTCTGTCTTTAGCAAGCTAAAATGTTATTGTCCGGAGAGATTTTTGCCTACAAGCCTGTTTCGACTCTGCCTTGCAAGCTCGCGTTTATCGGCCACCTCATCCGATTCATCGATAATCTCACGGCCTAAGATCTCTTCTAAGATATCCTCCAGAGATATCAGACCTGAAATACCTCCATATTCATCAAGGACCACAAATAGATGCTGCCTTAATTCCAAGAATTCTGCTAATACCTTGTCTAAACCGGCTGTTTCGGCAACAAAGTGGACTGGGCGCATCAGTTCCGTCAAATTCATTTCCTTTTTTCCCTCTGCAAGTGCAAAAAAGACCTCTCTCGTAAGCACGATCCCAACCACATCCTCAACATCCTGGTCATAAACAGGAAATCGGCTGTGTTCCCACGGTGTTGGTATTTGGCTTGCCTCCTCAAGTGTTAAATGTTCGCTCAGTGAAAAAACTACTGTTCTGGGTGTCATTACATCCTTTGCCTTTTTGTTTTGTAGCGTAAGTATTCTCTCAATAGCATCCTCCTGGTAAGACTTAATTCCTCCAGCACGAAGACTCAAGCGTGCCATAACCCGAATTTCTTCCCCTGTTATCACTTCATCGGTCTTACCCCTTGCAATCAAGCTCGTAATAAGGCTGCTTAGCCAAATGGCCGGTGACATAACCAAGACAAGCCATTTCAGCGGATATGCTACCAGAGAAACCAGGGATCGCCCATAGACAATTCCCGCTGTTTTGGGAATGATTTCGGAAAACACCAGAATAGCCAAAGTGAAGAAAGCGGAAAACCATCCTAACCATTTATGTCCAAAAACAGCGCCTGCAGCCCACCCCGCAAAAGCTGCACCAGCTGTATTGGCAATGGTGTTTAAGGACAATATGGCCGCTATAGGCCGTTCCACATTCCTCCTCATATCCACAAAGATCTTTCCTCCTGATCTGCCTTTCTGCACCATCGTCTCAATGTATCTTGTGGGCACTGAGTAAAGGACTGCCTCAAAGAGCGAACATCCAGCGGATATGAAAATGGCAAAACTAACCGCAATCACAAATTCTATCATTGCTTATTTAACCTCATATCTATTTTCTTTATAGTTAACTACCTCTTGTGGACTATTTATGTTAAAAAACGACCTTAACTCCGGATCAACAGAGCGAAGCTCGTCCTCATCAATATACCTGATCGAAACCTCAGAAAAAAAACGGAAAACCTGGTACTCGTGCAAATCAATCAATCTTCTAATTTGTGGAAGACACACTTTGCTATATATCGCATGAAGGGTTTCCATTTTCCAAGACACCCTGGGTATAACAGCGTCAAACCTTTTCCTCTTCTCTACCATGTAACAGATCAGTTCACGATTTAGAGAAGGCATATCGCAGGCCACAAAAAAACCAGCATCATCTGAAATCACCGAAAGCCCAGTAAAAATCCCGCCTAACGGCCCGAGACCCTTGATCAAATCTTCATACATCGGGATCTTAAGATAGGAATACTCATCGGGCGTATTAGTGACAAGAATCAAATTTTGAAATACCGATCGCATCACTTTGATAACTCTTTCAATCAAAGGAACACCATCGATCTTCACTAATGCCTTATTTCTTCCGTATCGACGACTCCTGCCGCCCGCAAGGATAACACCTGATATGTCTGAAAATCGATATTTTTTTTGTTCTGACTCTTTTGATTCGACGGACATTGCAGTATATTCATTTAGTATCTTTTGCCAGATCTATCAAGATTATATTGCTCATAAGGCCTTTTGAAAAAATATAACTTGCCAAAAGCTCCCTGATCATTAGGGAGAGGACATGTTTTTTTGATTTGTGATAATCTCAAAAGGAATTTCGACGATAAGCTCACTTATCTCCAAGGAAAGCTCACCCCTCAAGCAGGCAAAAGAATGGAAAGTCCTGATTAAGTCAAGGGATGGCATTGACATTACATTATAAAATGGTATGGTAACCAAAAACTTGGATTCGGCTTTATTGTCGAGAAAGGAGTATCTTGAGTCGAAACGATCTTATTAAGTTAGAAGGCGCTGTCATAAAGGTACTCGGCGGCGGCACAATGGAAATTCAATGTGATAATAACATAACAGTTAGGGGTGTGCTTTCCGGACGCATGAAGAAACACCGAATTAAAGTCATGGTTGGAGATCGTGTCCAGGTAAGCGTCTCCCCTTACGACACAACCCACGGGTTAATAACATACCGCTTTTAAACCATCTTTCATCAGCCTCTTTCACAGATCTCTACCAAAACACCATTGGTTTCCTTGGGGTGAACAAAGGCAATCTTTGCGCCGCCAGCTCCTTTGCGGGGCTCCTGATCAATTAACCGAATCTCTTTTTCCTTCAGTTCTCTGAGGGCCTCTTCAATGTTTTCCACACAGAAGGCAATATGCTGGATTCCTTCTCCATAGGCATCAATATATTTGGCAACTGGGCCATCAGGATCAGTGGATTCAAGCAATTCCACCTCGCTATCTGTGATAGGTATAAAAGCCACATTCACCTTCTGATCAGCCACATTTTCCACATTTTCTATCTTAAGCCCAAGAATATCTGTGTAAAATTTACCCGCTTGCTCAATATTTTTAACGGCAACACCAATGTGATCAATGTGTTTTACTTTCATAATTCCCTCATTTGCTAATTCTATCTTGCTTTTAGGCAAGGGAGTTATTATTATTTATATGCCGACTTAGTTAAGCAAGTTAGCCGGTTTATTCAAACTACTATCCTAATAAAAAATATCCCATAATTAAGTCAAAGGGAAAGGCGGTCAACCTTAGAACTTACTTACAAAGTGACTTAAATAACATCATTCTATCATAACTACCAGCTCAAATCTATAGGTTATATCTATGCAAAACACACCATTCCATTTTGTCTCGTCAAATCAGGAACGCCAAAGGCAGCCAAAAGAAGACTTTGAAGAATTAGAGGCCACTGAGCTTTACTGCCCAAAATGTGGTCGCGCCGTTCCGGTCAGGAGATTTCTGCTACTTGTTTTACCAGATGGAGACAGGTACGAATATCGTTGCCAATTTTGTGGCTCTAAGGTAGGAAATAAGACAAATCGCTCGGGTCAGTTCTATACTATTTTGAGAGGATAATGTTTAAGTGATTTTTATCAAAAAGTTTTTGTATTCAATATAGATGGGGTCATTAATCAAACCACATAATATGGCTTGAACCCTTACTGAAATCGCTAATTCTGCCTTTTTGTGCGGCCAGAAAAAGGGTCCGGCCCTCTGCCTGCATATCAGTTAGGCAATATTTTATGTCTCCTGTCATCCATGCCGGAACAAGGTCTTTGCCATCTATCCTGTATGCAATCAGGTTGGCTTCTGTGAAGACCTTGAAATCCAGCACATGTTCAATCAAGGGTATATTTTTAATGGCCAAGACCTCATTCAATCCGTCTCCATTAATGTCTGTTACCAAAATCCTGCTGTTAAAGGAAATCCTGGGTGGTAGATGTCCAGGCTCTTCAATCCCTAACCTAATGGCATTATTGGTTCCCCCAACTTTTTTGTCACCACTCCACAAAACGTCACCCTTTTCGTCCCAGACATGAAGAGTTGAGTCTTCTCCTAAACCAAGAAATTCCGACTTTCCATCATTATTAATGTCAAAAATGGCCAAGGAATAAAACTGAACTCCTCTGAGTTCAGGCAGCCTTTCTCCTCGGCTCAACTTCCCATCTTTGTCATAATGCATATAGTATAGCCTTCCGCTTAAAAATTCCTCTACCTTGGAGTCCTGAAAAATCAGCATGGATGTATCTCTACTCGTATCCCTCACTACCTGAATGTGGCCTGTCCGGCGACAAAGCCTTTTAAACCTCCCTGTCCATTCATGGACACTGGTACGGGCCCTTGATCCATAGCGACTTACAAGATAGATCTCGGACCTCCCGTTTTTATCCACATCGCCGACACTCACCTTTAAAAAATCTTCTGCAAAAGACGGCCTAAGTGTATCCCTTAAAACATAAGAACCGCCTTTTTTACTGTAAATTAATAGCTCCTTCCGGCCTAAAATAACCAATTCAGCTTCCCTGTCACCATCCAGGTCTCCTATATCCAATGCCTCGACCGTCATGTTTAATGAAATCTTGCCTGTTGGTTTTAAACCCTGGGCCTCCCTGGTGGGCCTAAAAAAGAGGCCATTTTCTGATGCGGCTGGTCCCGGTCTATCCCGCCCTATTCTTGAAAATAGTCCCTTGGCGCTCTCACTTTCAGGTAATATACCGCGAGGCCCTGCCATTTTCTGGGCCGGGACTTCTTTTCCTTCAATTATTGCCCTTATCTGGTAGGCCACATCAGACAATTTGATAATAAACTGGTTTCCATCTGCTGCCTCAGAAACCCTTGATAACTTAGGTGTTTCACCAATCAACTCAATCAGCGACAGATCCAGACTATAGCCCTCTCCAACTGCAGTGATGCTCCCAAAAACTGCGTAATCTGCCTTAAGCCTCCTTGCCAATTCCTCGGCCCTTTTCTTTGATATTATCCCCTCCTTTTCCTTTTTGTTCAAAAGTGGTTTAAGGACCTCATCACTGACAACATCGAGAATCCCCCCGGACAGACGGGATATTAGCATGACCTTGATGCCCTGTCTAAGATAGGACTTGGACTGATCTGCATAGAAGGCCAGGGGAAAGAGTAAGAGTGCCTTATTGGATGCATAAGACCGAAAAGGAAGGGAGAAGACAAGGGATAAAAAAAAGGCCAGGAAGATCTTACTTATAAGATTGATGTTCTTTCTGGATTTTGAAAATGTTCTATCAGGCATGGCTAATCCACCAATTAATCAATTAACGTTTTTATTGTTGTACTTTTGTACTTTTGTTCATAAAACATGGCGCCCTGAAAGTCAAACCAAAAACATGTGCAAAAAAAAACCCGGAGCGTAATGCCCCGGGTTTTTTGATCTAAACTAGATGATCTTGTCTGTTAGAAATTAATCTGCCACCTCATGCCATAAAAGGTGGTTTTCGCATCAGCGAAGTCATTATCCATGACACCAACTTCAGGCGTAATACTGCAACCTTTGGCTAAATTGATGTTGGCTTGTACATACCAGTAGCTAGCCTCGTTTTTTGTAGTTCCAACCTCAGACGTGACAGCACCATAGCCTCCCTCGAAACCAATCATATCATTAGCCTTAAAGCCGACAAGACCAAGCCAGCCTGTGTCGTCCGCATCATCTTCGGCCACTCCAGGTCCTATGACAGGAGCCTGTTGAGCGGCATTAAGCCAACCATATGCATGTGTGTTCGTTCCTTGATAGTATCCAGCCTTTACATAAACAGGTCCAAAGCCGGCATTAGCATTAACGCCATAGATAAGGGATGTAACGGAGTATCCCGTATCAGCAATAACCTCGTCATATGTCTGGTACGCACCAAATCCCTTAATCATAACCGGACCAGCATTAAAGGCATAGGAGGCCTCAAACTTTGGTAAAGTGACGTCAGTATCTGTGGCACCAGCGACGTATGAGCCAGCAGCCCTTACCCACGGTTGTATAGCAGCAGCTGTAAAACCAGCAGCAGAGACCTGGACCATGGGCTGTCGGATTCGTGATATTTGACCACCATAGGCCGCCATTGGATTGTCAAGATAGGCTGTACCTGACTGCGGAGTAACGGCGGGCGTGTAATGCTGGCCAACCAGAAGGGTGCCTCCACCAAAGTTCCAGGTGCCATACATCAAACGGACACTTGCATTACCACTCGGAGCTGATCCACCATCCATATCAACCTCAAATCCTCCGCCTATAGCGCCGGCCTTTGCCCTAGCACCAAATAGAGCGTTGTGGGCATCCATATCCCACACGGTGTCCTTGTCCGTCGCAGTTCCTGGGCCGTCCACATCTTCTACAAATGTACGCATCTTGGCAGTTCCGTAAATGGTCCACTCAGAACCTGCTGCCATGGCAGGCACGGTGAAGGCAACCACCAACAGGGCTGCAAATGCAAAAATCATAATCTTTTTCATTACTCTTTCCTCCTAAAAGATAGAGTTTTTGATTATTTGGGCCAAAAACGATTGGCCCACACCTATGACCGGATTCACCTCCTTTCTCTCTAAGATAGTCTCAAAAGACCTTTCAGATGGCCTTTTGAGATCTGACTTGAAATCAAAAACACCGATAACAATTCCAAAATGAAATGTCAAGGACTTTTTTATTTCCAAAACATGCTTCTTGACAAATATCCTCTTCATGAATAGGATTTTCAAGTCATAAGTTAAATTATACCATAAAGGAGTAAATAAATGAAGGTTCTTATAAGCGATTCCCTTTCGGATATCGGTATTGAGATATTCAAGGAGACACCGGGTATTGATATAGACATAAATACCGGCCTGACACCCAATGAACTCAAAGGGATTATCGGGCAATATGACGGCCTTGTTATCCGAAGTTCTACTAAGGTTACTAAAGATATCATAGAAGCGGCTCACAACCTAAGAGTCATTGGTCGCGCAGGGATAGGACTGGATAACGTGGATATTCCTGCTGCCAGTCAGCGCGGAATAGTTGTAATGAACACCCCCGAAGGAAACACTATCACCACTGCCGAACACACCATCGCCATGATCATGGCGCTTTCAAGAAACATTCCTCAGGCCACAGCCTCGCTCAAGGATGGAAAATGGGAGAAGAAAAAGCTTCAGGGTCGTGAATTGTTTAATAAGACCCTCGGCCTGATTGGAGCTGGGCAAATCGGTCGCATCGTAGCGGACAGGGCCAAGGGCATGAAGATGAAGGTTATTGTTTATGACCCTTATATCAAACCAGAGGCCATTGAAAGGTTGGACCTTGAACCTGTTTCCCTTGACGAACTGCTCCAACGGGCTGATTACATTACCATTCATACCCCAAAGACAGATGAAACCATCAACATGATCAACAGAAAAACCATTGCAAAAATGAAAAAAGGCACCATGTTGATCAACTGCGCCCGTGGCGGAATCGTAAAAGAAAACGATGTTTATAATGCGTTAAAGTCCGGCCACTTAGCAGGGGCTGCCCTTGACGTCTTTGAAAAAGAACCACCCGGAAAAACCAAACTAATGGGCCTCCCTAATTTCATCTGCACACCCCACTTAGGCGCCTCCACCACCGAGGCCCAAGACAACGTTGCAAAGGATGTGGCCGAACAAATTGTTGCATACCTACTTTACGGAACAGTGAAAAATGCCGTGAATATTCCCAGTATCAGTACCGAACTAATGATTATCCTGAGACCTTTCGCCACCCTAATGGAAAGGATGGGATCACTGCAATCCCAGCTTGCTGATAGTGCCATCTTAGAGGCCAAAATTGAGTATTCAGGCACCGTAGCCGAATACAACGTGGCCCCACTAACAACGGCAATGCTAAAAGGGCTGCTTACCGCCATCCTTAAAGATGACATAAATTACATAAATGCACCATATATTGCCGCAGATCGAGGAATAAAGGTTGTGGAGTCCAAGAGCACAACTTCTGAGGATTTCGCCAGCCTAATCGACCTTACTGTCAAGTCCTTGGAGGCTGAAAACATCGTGTCCGGCACTATTTTCGGCAAAGAGATGCCCAGGATCCTGCGCATCAATAATTTCTATCTGGAGGCTATTCCCGAGGGACATAATCTCCTAATACACAATGAAGATGTGCCAGGTATCATCGGGCAGATCTCCACCACACTTGGAAATCACGATATTAACATCAGCCGCATGCAAGTTGGGCAAGAAAAAGAGAAAAAGCAGAACGTAATACTACTGACAACCAGTTCCGTTGTTAATGATAATATCCTTGAAGAAATTCAGGGCCTTACAAATGTTTATTCAGTAAGGAAAATTGAATTGTAGGAGTTGAACCATGGCCGAAGAAGAAAAAGGGTTCGTAATCAAGGATAAAAGGTCCTTGGATGAAAAGGGCGAATTGAAGGCCGAAAAGCCTAAAGATGAAAAAAGAAAAGAGGAACAAAAAAAAGAGCCTCCAAAGCCGAAGGCCGAGACACCACCATTGCCAGAGGTCAATTTTACCTCCTTGATCTTCAGCCTCAGTTCATCCGCCCTTTTTCATTTTGGTGAGATTGAAGATCCTCAGACAGGTCAAAAGAAAAAAGACCTGCCTATCGCCAAACATGCCGTTGATACCATTGCCATGTTAGAGGAAAAAACTAAAGGCAATCTGACAGAAGAAGAAAAAAAGTTTTTAAAAAGTGTTCTGACAGACTTGAGATGGAGATATGTCAAGGCCACGGAGTAATACGGTTTTTCTGGTTGTTGGGTTTATTAAGTTTATCTGGTTAATTTGGAAGAAAACGTACAAATGATTTTTAATTAAGGAAAGGAGCGTTTTTAATGAATAAGAATAAGTATAAAGGAAATAAAACATATATGAACAAGCTGGCCTTTTTATGTCTGATTGCAGTTTTTGTCCTATTTATACAATTAAATCCAATCGCAGCAAAGGAGGGCCAAAACTCACCCATCCCATCAAGTGCCCCTGAATCTTTTTCTAATCTGGTAAAGGAGGCCAAATCATCGGTCGTCAATATAAGCACCGTGAAAGTCATCAAGGGAAGGGGGCTTGCCCCTTTGCCCTTTAGTGGGCAGGGGCCTTTTGGTCCAGATGACCCCTTCAAAGACTTCTTTGATCGGTTTTTTAGGGACCAGATACCCAAAGAATATAGACAAAAAAGCCTCGGTTCTGGCTTCATCATCGATAAGGACGGCTTTATATTAACCAACAACCATGTTGTCGAAAATACGGAGGAAATAATAGTCAAACTGGCCGATG
>CAYRFN010000062.1:0-20269 GCA_964423495.1 uncultured Desulfobacteraceae bacterium | reverse complement strand
GTACAGCTCTCATGTGCGTTAATCCCCATGATATGCAGACCATCATAACAGAAAGAATCAAAGAGGGATGCACCGTTAAGCTTCTTTCCCTTAATCCTGATTCTGCTTTTGTCAAGCAAAGAGGTCGAGAGGAACATCGCCGTGAGAAAGAGATACAAAGCGTCATTAGGAACACTTGTGAAAATAACGTCAGTTTCATTGAAACCTTAGACGAGGAGACTAGAAAAGGAATACGTCTTATGCACTATGATGCACCACCTGTCTGCTTCATGGTCTCAAATGGCGACACTATGATTGTCAGCTTCTATTTGCGTGAGCATCGCGGCGAACACTTCCCTCACTTCCAGATCGAGATAAAAGAGGGTGGAATATACGAGCCATTCATGGAGCACTTCGACTCTCTCTGGAAGGAGGTGGAAGCGACGAGCATGGGTACGGAAAAAGTGGGGCTTGTAGAATCGGGTAGCCGGGGGTCTTAACCCCCCAGCCCCCACACCACCCCGCATGCGGGTCCGCACTGGGCGTTTCACAGAGCCTACCGAGCCGTAGCTGGATAGTGAATATTCACCCACAGTTCTTTAACCGAATAAAATCGTCTAGCGATTTTATAAAGCGGCTTTGCCGCGATATTAACAGGATTCACGCATAGGGGACTTCCCTTACCCTGAACAGGGCCGAAGGGGCACTCCATAAGTTCACGCCCATGCCGGGCGTACACAAAGTGGTGGAGAAGGAACGCCGCTAAACGCGCCGCCTCTCACCACCGGCGTTATATGGTTTGAAGGAAAATAAAATATTTACCGCAATAAAAAGTTGCAGATTTCAACGGTATTGTTGAGTTTATATGTATTTAAGAATAATGCAAGAATGTGTGAGTGCTCGCATTCGAATATCAGATTACGACAGAACTTTCAACCTAATCCGAAAAGCCACCATCATAAAACACTTTAGAGACATATAGGGGGCCGTGAAATGGGCCAAGACGAGAACTCTTCGAACCTCTTTCGAATTGTCGAGATGGCTAAAGAGGAGACCGTAAAGATAACAAAGGAACAACCCGCAACCGCACTTCAGTTCGCTAAAAGGTTCTTACTCAAATGGCTCACAGAAAATGGACATCCCTATTTATTTCTTTTCAGAAAGAACCTGCGAGTTACAAATATCCAATTTGCCGAACTCTTTGCCCTCATCCGTTTTCACCTTTTCAAGAAAGGCCAAAAGTACATTCATTTTTATACTTTCGACGATTTCATAGAGGAAGTTCAACGTTTAATTGAATCCCTTTGCGCAGGGCAGGATTTCGAAAAACTCAACGTAAATCATTTTGTCACAATATACGCAGATCATATAGTGAATGTCATCATAATTGACCCACTATATGGGTCGTGTGGGGTTTACGTTCCTTCGAATCTTGATTTGGATTTAAGAAACATCTGCGCACTGTCAGGGTATATACAGGCCGCTGGCCATCTTGTTTTACTTCAACCGGTCGATGATTATAGTGTGGATAGATTGGTTAATCACCTTCGCCTCCATATTGATAGAAATAAAAAAGCGAAGAAGAGACCTTTTGTGATCTATAGTCACGAAGATTTCGAAGTCGAAGATGTGCACCAACTACGCGACCAGCAATATGGTTTAGACGAGCTGAAGATTCATCTAAACAAGTTCTATATTGGGTCCAAAAGACTCATTTCGATTTTAGACACTCTGAAAGACGAGTTTAAGAAAGACCTTCATATAGTTGGACCCAGAGACGTGAAACGGATTGGTCATAAATCTCTACGGAAGTTGATCAAAACGTATGAAGATATTGATGATAGTTCTACAATTTGGCTGCTGACGGATCATGGAATAGATTTGACGACTGGCAGAGTCGGTGTTAGGATTCATCCGTCAGAATCAAGGTACTTCATCTGCTACGAACAAACCATTACGAATAGAAATCCATTTCATATATTTGACGAAGAGAAGCCAGGTTGGGTTGCACCTGTAACGATCCCACCAACGTTGGCAGGTGCGATGATAAACATCGCGCTTCCACTTATTAAGCCAGGGGAAGGAAAATTATCAGGATATGATCCATTTTGCGGGAGCGGAAGATTCATATTTGAAGCGTCCAAGTTTTCTGACGTTGAATTTAGAGGCGCTGATTTGAACAGATTTGCCAAACTCATCACAGAAGACAATTTCAAAATTATTAGTAGGTCTCCCGCTCAACTATTAGTTTCCTGGCACAAAGCTTTGAAGGCATGTCCTGCCTCTACGCTGAAGGAAGTCAAGCAGTTCATAGATGATCAGTCTATAAATCCAGAAGACATTCCGAGTTCTGTAGTTGCGGCTTTAGAGGAAAAGGATATTCTCTTTCGTCTTTTGTTTTGCTGTTGGTTACGGGTACAAGGTGGTCATATTTCTAAACCAAATCAAAGGAGAGAGGATCAAGATCAGAATCGCCAACGAACAAACAGTTCTACTATAAACAATAATGAGCAATTTTTTCGGATATATGAGGAGATAGATACGTTAAAGGAAAAACTGGGAGAATTGATAGAATTACGAAAAAAAAGTGATTTGAAAGACTGCCCAATTGGACTAATTAAATTTAAATGCTTTACAGACGATATAGACTTCTCTGAAGCCATCACACTTTCAACTTCTGGGGATGACATATTAGAAGTTAAAGTAGGTGAAGAAGCTGATATTCGGAATTTCAATGAAGAGAGCAAATACGATTTTATTGTTACGGATCCCCCTTATGGTATTAATATTCCGGTGGATGATCTTCATAATCTGTATCGAGACGGTTTAAGACGCATTATCCGAGCGCTTAAGGCAAATGGTAATTTAGTTCTTTGTGTTCCGATGAAGACTCGAGTTGGAAGGCGTATCCCCTATTTTATACATCCGAGATTTGTGATCAGACTAATTTTCAGCGTGGCCGCAAACGAGGGTCGGGAAGTAATCGGACCACAGTGGGAAGTTCCAGGGGAATTCAATGAATTGATCCGTCCGCCTTATTATTGGGAAGCCCCAAAATCCCTACGACGGGCGATCTTGCACTTTCGTTTCACGCAGCAATTGTAGGCAAAACTTTTTTCTATCTCTAATACACTAACAAATTATAGGTGGGGGATTATTGGAAACTTATTAATTTAATGACAAATTCTGCTGAAAAATTTTGTTTTGTTTGGCTATGTCATTCGTCATAATTGCTTTTGAGCCAGAAAGAAATGGCACCGCAAATAACAACTTCACCCGACGCCAAATACGGCGCCACTGATTTCAAGTTAAAAGGGGAACGTTGGTTCCAAAACGCCTTGACCATGTGACACGTCCCACTTTATGTCTCAAGATGATATCTACAATGCTTCCCTGGCCTGGACGACCTGCACCCTCTTCAGCTGTTGGCTATCACTCATATCTTACATCTCCGTGTCATTTATTATCAATATCTTACTCTGATAAGAGCATGCAGTTGCTGCGCTGTGCAAATGGGTTTTTCAATCTATTTTAATTGTTTTTCGCATCACAATATCCTAAGCTACCCCTTAAAAGTGTCGGCTAATATTATAGCAGTCTGCTTAGGAAAGGAGAAATGCAATGAGATCCATCACCGATCGCAATGGCATGAGCTGGGAAGTAATTCAAAGGACCGCCGGCAGGATCGGGGCTCGCGCCGAGTTTCAGCCTTTACCAGAGCCGACTTTTGGAACTATCGAATTCAAATCGGCTGACGGTCGCAAGGTTACCAAAAAATCCCCTGCTGGTGCAATCGAAACAATGTCGGATGAAGCGCTTATAGGCCTGCTTGAGAAGCCCACTGAATAGGCACAAACTAACTCGAAGGATAAAAATGGCAAAATGATTATTTGAATCTAATTGGCATCCGAATGCCTTTCTAATGGACAACAAATAATACTCTATATTTACCATAAACGAGGAGAATGATATGGATATCTCATTACCATTAGATAAAATGACAAGCTTAGATAAGATAACTGTGATGGAAAAACTATGGGACGATCTCTGCCAAGATCCCGAATCCATTCCATCGCCAAAATGGCATAAGGAAGTTTTAGAGTCGAGAGAAATGGAGCTAAACGAAGGGAAGGCAAAATTTATAGCCTTTGATCTGGCTAAGGAAAAAATCAGGGATCAGACTAAATGAGAATTGAACTTCTTGATTCTGCAGAGAAAGATTTGCTCGATGGTTTCAATTTTTATGAGCGTCAGTCGAAAGGTCTCGGTGATTACTTTCTCGACTCCCTCTTTTCAGATATAGAGTCGCTTTATCTCTATGCCGGTATTCACGCTCTCCATTTCGGATATCATCGCTTGCTATCAAAAAGATTTCCCTTCGCCATTTATTACAGGTTAGACAAAGAAATAATTCGAGTCTATGCTATTTTGGATTGTCGCCGGAATCCCGCGTGGATTCGAAATAGACTTTCGTGATCTTCGATCGGGATAGGGACGCCCATCGCTGAGCGCCCAACCCACACCACCTAGCATGCGGGTCTCCTTCGGCAGGCTCAGGGCCGAAAGGTTCAAGCCCATGCCGGGCCAACACCAGGCGGTGCAGTTGACTCAACTGACCTTTGTCGTTATGCATCAAAATTTTAACTTGACAAAGCGTACGCTAAAGCGTACTTTAGGAATATACAAATTTTTAAGATTTGAGGTCAGCCATGCCAACAGTGACAGCAACTGAAGCAAGATCAAAGCTTTATAGGCTAATTGACGAAGCAGCGTCTTCCCACGAACCAATTGTTATTACGGGCAAGCGTGGCAGCGCGGTGCTAATTTCAGAGGATGATTGGCGATCCATACAGGAGACCATCTATCTACTAAATATTCCCGGAATGAGGGAATCTATACGGGATGGATTAGCTACCCCCATCGAGGAATGTTCTGAGGATATTGACTGGTAATGTGGCGAGTCGTATTCACTAAACAGGCTCGAAAAGACGCCAAAAAATTACCTGCGGTTCATTTGCGATCAAAAGCTGAAAAATTGATCGAAATCTTGCTGAACAATCCATATCAGACACCTCCACTTTTTGAAAAACTAATAGGTGACTTAACTGGAGCCTACTCCCGACGTATAAATATACAACACAGGTTAGTTTACCAAATCCTTGATGATGAAAAAGTAGTAAAGGTTATTCGAATGTGGACTCATTATGAATAGCTCGGCATAACATTTAGCTGGAGGACGACATGGCGCAATCTCAAAGACCGAGGCGGGCGTCATCTTTTCTTCCTACTTCCCCTTCACCCCCCCCTTCGTAACCCTATTTCCGGTGCCGTCTTCTTTCGATACCGGCCTCTGTCCCTTTAGCGCCAACACATGTTAGTTGAATACGAACGCGGTTCGGCCACGGAGTTCCATATTGTCGATACTTTTCTGGACCCTATTGGCCTCATCAAGCGGGAATATGTTCAGAACCGCCGGCCGCACAATTCCCCGTCGCACCAATTCCAGAGATTCCTTGATCTCCTGGCGGGTCGCGCATCGACAACCGGTGATTACAATCTCATCAAATATGAAGCGTGAGGCATTAATATCAAATGCTGAGAATCCCCTTGGAACTGCAACGAGCACAAGGGTACCGCCGCGTCCCAAGGATTTGATGCCCTCCTCAATGGTCTGCTTGGTGCTGACCATGTCCACGACGGCATCCACGCCGCCATCTGCCGTTATTTTCTTGACCGCTTTAGCCATTTCCTTCCCCGACACATTAATGACTTCATCGGCGCCGTATTCTTTGGCCAACGCCAGTTTTTCGTCAGAGACATCGACGCCAATGACATGGGCGCCGAATGCTTTTGCCACCTGGACGGTATGAATCCCTACCCCACCACCGGCGCCGATCACCAGGACAAGATCATTTGGCTTAGTCTTGGCCCGTTCCTTGAAAACATGCCAATTGGTTGCCACCGCATCGGTCGTAACCCCCGCCTCGGCAAAACCAATACCTTCAGGGATGGCCAGGACATTGCGCTCCGGGATTTTTGCGTACTCCGCAAATCCACCGTCTATGGCAGCGCCGACATATCCCCCAAAATTTTCACACAAGGTTTCACGGCCATTTATGCACCACCTGCAATGTCCACAGGTCAGGTAGAAACTGACACATACCCGGTCCCCCAGCTTACAGGTTTCAACCATTGCACCCACTTCCTCCACGATCCCGCCGATTTCATGGCCAATGATGCGGGGGACACTCCCTCCACTGAGTCCTGCCCGAAGGTTTGTGAGGGTATACCCTATTCCGCAGGCTTTCACTTTGATTAGCACATCCAGAGGTCCAACCTTCGGAATGGGACGGTCTTCCGCCACATAAGGCCCATTCCACTCCTTCATAACCATTGCTTTCATAACATCTTCCTCCTATCTTTTCCTTTGCCAGCCTTCAACTTTATCCGGCATAAAAGTGTTTATTATACCTTTCCGTCTTTCAAAGTTTAATCTTTTTATCCTATCTTGTGTCTTTTTGGGAAAATCAAATGCCTCCAACCTGAGCTGGAGCAAGTATGGTCACTTTCGCAAGCCATATACATACCGGGCCTTCCTGAGCCTTTCCACCATGCTCCCGCCTAAGCGCTACAAATATTGTGGTCCGCTTTTCCTTGACTCACAAGGGGAATTATTGGGGAATTATTGCGGAAGATCTCACTTTACGGGAAGGGGGCTAAGGGTAAGGACCTCCATATGGTTTTTGTCCTGATTTTTCAGTAGAACGTTCTGCCCAATTTGAAATAGTTATTGAAGTATCAAGTAATCCAATGATATATATATTCGCAAAATTTGATCAGCGGTGTTGTAATGGAATGAGAAAATGGCACTGAGGCATTACCCAGGGCATCATTAACAAAAGCCAAAATTTTTGCCGCAAGATCTGATAAATTCATAGGTGAATTGCTCAGAAAACCTCTTGAGGAGAAGGACTGGGACGCAAACGGCGATATGCTGGAAATAGGGCAGTTTGACAGCCTATAAGGTTGGTAAGGAGGTATAGAAGGTGACGAAGACCGAAATCATAAAAAGCACATGCTGCCTTTGCAATGGTTGCTGTGGTGTATTGATCACTTTACAAGATGGTGAACCTGTGGGGATCAAAGGGGAACCTGAGAGCCCCAGTAACCAGGGCGGCTTGTGTAAAATTGGTTTGGCCTCATTAGAATACCTGAATCACCCCGACCGCCTCAAGCACCCATTGAAGAGAATGGGAGAGAGGGGTGGAGGACAATGGGAGCAGATTTCATGGGATGAAGCACTTGGCTTGGCGGCTGATGGATTGAATAAGATAAAGCAGGCATTGGGCCCCGAATCCGTAGTCATGGTTCATGGGTCGGCAAAGGGGGCCATGGATACGCAACTTGTGCGTTTGGCCAATGCCTTTGGTACACCCAATGTGGTCTGTTCCGATCACGTCTGTCACGTGCCCAGAATGTTAGCCGCAGAATTGACCTTTGGTTTTCTTCCGGCCGCTGAATACCTGCATCCGCCAGCATGTATTATGGTTTGGGGCGCGAACATCGCCGCAACCCGGTCCAATATATACAGGGATTTTGTCAAGGCCGTGAAAAAAGGGGCCAAGGTGATTTCAATCGACCCCCTGGAAACAGGAATTGCGAAAAGGGCGGACCTATGGCTCCAAATCAGACCGGGGACAGATCTGGCCTTGGCAATGGGAATGATACATATCATCCTTAGCGAGGATCTTTACGATAAAGACTTTGTCAATAAGTGGACGGTCGGCTTTGATAAGCTGAAGCAACATGTTCAGGATTACACTCCGCATAAAGTGGCCGACCTAACATGGGTCCCGGCCGAGATGATTCGAAAAGCTGCCAGACTTTACGCTACCCAAAGACCGGCCCACGTCGAATGGGGGAATGCCCTCGACCACCAACTGAACAGCTTTCAGACAGGCCGCGCCATTGCTACGCTGATGGCAATTACCGGAAACCTTGGGATCCCCGGTGGAGAACAGGAGACCATGGGATCGGGATTTCGTGATGCGGATCCTAATAAAGTTTCTTCACAAATAGGTCTGCGGGGACGCTGGTCCTATGAATTGGAACTGCGTCATAAATTGTCCGAGCAGACCCGAAAGAAAAGGGTTGACCCCAGTTTGCTGCCGGACTTTCGATATGTAACCCCCCAATCCGTGGTGAAGGCGGTCATGGAAGAAGATCCCTATCCAGTTCGTGGGATGTTTGTTTCGGCATCCAATCCACTTTCCTGCTGGCCAAATCTTCAAAAGACCCACCAGGCAATCCATAGCTTGGATTTCCTGGCCGTCTCAGACATGTTTATGACACCGACGGCAGCCATGGCGGATATTGTATTCCCTGCGGCCAGTTATTTGGAGTTTGATGGTATTCAAATGCCTCCAATGGGCAACATCGCTCAAATGCAACGAAAAGTTGCTCAGGTGGGGGAGTGCCGGTCCGATCATGAAATCATAAACGGGCTGGCAAAACGATTGGGATTGGAAAAGGACTTCTGGGAGAGAATTGATGATTTTTGGGACGCCATGCTGGAGCCGGTGGGCATGACGTTCGAGACTTTTAAAGAAAAAGGCCGCTATATGGGTGACAAAACGGCCAAGACATATAAAAAATATGAGAGGAGCGGTTTTAGTACGCCTTCAGGCAAGGTTGAACTCTACTCAACGCAGCTGGAGACCTTGGGATTTGAACCGCTTCCCATATATCATGAGCCCCCAGAGACACCTTACGGTGATCCGGATTTGACTAAAGAATACCCGCTGCTGTGTACAACGTGGAAATTGGGAGTTTACCGCCACTCCGGCGGGCGGCAGATTCCAAGTCTTCGGAGGGCTCATCCGGATCCTCTTGTTATCATTCATCCGGCGACGGCCCAACGACAAGGGATCAAGAAGGATGAATGGGTGTATATTGAGACAAAACGAGGTAGAATTAAACAAAAAGCCAAGGTGTCCGCCGTAGTGGATCCCCGTGTCATTGTCGCTGATCATGCCTGGTGGTTTCCTGAGAAAGGACCGGAAGAAACGTTTGGATGGGCAGAGTCGAATTACAATGTCCTAACCAATGATTCCCCTCCCTTTAATAAGGAAGTCGGATCATTTATCATAAGAGGTTTGGCGTGCAAAGTATATAAAGCTTCATAGGGGAGGCCTTTTGAAATTGCCTGATTGGATTTGAGTTTTACTCCGTTAATCTTAGGGGGCATCGGATTGCTCTTCCGGTGCTTTTTTTAGAACAGAAGAAAAGGGAGATGAGAAAAATGGACATACGAAATTTTAAGGACTGCGAAGACATTACAATTGAAAAGTTCCCGTTTAAGGGTGAAATGCATGACGTCATCGGGACGAGTGTCAGGTGGCTATCCCGTTATGGGGATGACGGAACCGGTAATCCGGAGTACGGGTTGAGATTCTTTACGATCCAGCCGGGCGGAAAGATCCCCATCCACAATCATTTTTACCACCAGACCATGTATATCTTGACCGGTAAGACCGAGTGTTGGCAGTCGGATATGGAGACGGAAGACATTGTTGAGAAAAAGGTTGCTGGACCGGGAGACTATGTCTTTGTCCCCAGTATGGAGCCCCATGGGATGAAGAACATAGGAGACGAACCTGTGACTTTTTTGTGTTGCATTGCCAACATTTACGAAGAGCAAAATCCCTAAGCACTGACCAAAAGAACACAGATTAGGGCATAAACGAATAGGTGTCATCATGGGGCCATCGAAAAATTCGACAGCGATTGAACGAATTCAGGGGGCAATGCAGGCCTTGAGGAATTATGGGCTGGCTATTTCGGATGATCTCATTAAAATATGTGATCAATCGGATTAAAAGACTAAGTATTTGATCAATATCAACAATATCAATATACTTGTGGAAGTGACAGAAACTTCTCTTGGGATCATTGGAATCACGAACTTATTTACCGTATTTCTTTTAGGAAGTTTTTCAAGTACCTTAAATTATAACGGAGATTGATGAATGAATGAAATGATGAAATCAGACGTATTCAAGGGGTGTAAGATAAATCAAAACGAAAGGAGAAGCAAATGAACGCAACACGGAAAGGGAAGGCGTCCCAACCCTGGGAAACAGATAACTGGTTTGTAAGCCCATGGAATTTCTTGGAGGAAGTGGCCAAAGGTTTTCAACCTCCTGAAATAGTAAAGATACACGACATTACCCTGCGGGATGGAGAACAGCAGGCCGGGATTATATTCACAAAAGACGACAAAATACGAATTGCCGAGAAGCTATCCGAATTGGGGGTACATCGCATTGAGGCAGGGATGCCGGCGGTGTCACCCAGAGATGAAGCCGCCATCAAAGAAATCGTGAAGCGCGACTTAAACTCGGAGATTTTCTGCTTCTCACGTTGCATGGTTGACGATGTGAAACGTGCAGCAGATTGCGGTGTAAGAGGCATAGTAATCGAAATACCCGCTAGTGCTCACCTTATTGAACAGGGTTATAAATGGCCCTTGGAAAAGGCAATAGACCTCTCCATCAAGGCGACATCCTTTGCCAAAGAAGAAGGGCTATACACGGTCTTCTTCACCATCGATGCCACCAGATCTGATTTAAACTGGTTACTGGATCTGGTAGATCGGGTGGCTACCGAAGGTCATATGGACGCTTTCACTTTGGTGGATACTTTCGGTGTACTTTCTCCCCATGCAGCCACCTACTTTACAAGGAAAGTGAAAGAAAGGGTGTCAAAGCCGCTTGAGATTCACTTTCACTCTGATTTCGGTATGGGTGTGGCCAATACGATAAATGCGGTGTTAGCCGGTGCTGAGGTCATCCACTCAACAGTGCTCGGGATCGGAGAGAGGGCCGGCAATACCCCAATGGAGGAGACAGTTCTGGCATTGCTGACCATGTACGGTATTGATGCGGGACTTGATTACAGTAAAATGAATGAGGTTTCCAAGCTGGTGCAGGAGCTTTCTGGAGTTGTGGTGCCCTCCAGTCGGCCCTTTATTGGTGAGGGCGCCTATAGCATTGAATCAGGAATCGTTACTGGTTGGTACAAAAATGTGTTTGAAACAAACCCGACAACCGTGTTCCCCGTGCACCCTGATTTTGTGGGTCACGAGGTCCCCAGGATATTGATGGGTAAAAAAAGTGGCCTGGATAACATTGAGATATGGACAAAGAAGCTGGGGATTGAGCTTGATGAGGATGAGGCACTTGCTGTCCTCCAGGAAGTTAAACTCAAGTCCCATGACCTGAAAAGGGTACTGACAGAAGAGGAGTTCATGGCAATAGCTGAGACGGTTAAATCTGGGAATTAGGGACAGAAGCAGGCAGACAGCATTTTAGAATTTGCAGGAGCTTAGGCTTATCTCTGTACCAGCCAGATTAACGCGGATGAACAAGACTAGAAATATGACCCGTAATGAGTGGGGCAGTGAGCCCCTGTGAAGTTGGAGATTTCTAGGATTCAGACCGAGGAAAAGGATGATTAGCGAATCTGTCAGAGAAGAGGTAAAGAAGATCGTCGGTGAGGGAGGATATTTGGACCACAAAGAGGCCCTCGTCAGCTATTCCTATGACGCATATACCTTTGAAGGAGAGCCTGAAGTGGTTCTTTTTCCCACAAGTACGGAGCAAGTCTCACAGATCATGGTAGTGGCTTCCAGGGAAAAAATTCCGGTAACGGCACGAGGAGCTGGGACCAACCTCACAGGCGGGTCGGTGCCGACCCGAGGAGGCATCGTGCTTGTTTTTACCAGGATGAACAAAATCCTCCAGATCGATAAGGAGAATCGCATTGCGATTGTCCAGCCAGGTGTGGTCAATATGGATTTCCAGAAAGAGCTGGCCAAATACAGCCTTTTTTTTCCACCTGATCCTGCAAGCATGGCCATATCTACCATGGGAGGAAATGTGGCAGAAAATGCGGGCGGACCGAGGGCTGTGAAGTACGGCGTAATGAAAGACTATCTCCTCGGGGTGGAGGTGGTCCTCGCTTCGGGAGAGGTCATGATGACCGGCAGCAGGACCATGAAAAACGTTACAGGATACAATCTTACCCAACTGTTCTGCGGGTCCGAGGGAACCCTGGGTTTGATAACCCAGATCATTGTCAAGCTGCTCCCTTTGCCTGAAACCAGGAGGACCCTGCAGGTCGCCTATAAGCATCTGGAAGATGCGGGTACCACCGCATCCAGGATCTTCGACATGGGAATCGTTCCCGTGGCCTTTGAACTCCTGGACAATGTATTCGTCAATATCATTGAAGATTATTCACATATTGGGCTTCCCAGAGAAGCTGGAGCACTGCTCCTGATCGAGGTGGACGGGCCTGAGATCGCAGTGGAATCCCAGGCACAGCAAATCAATAAACTGTGCCAGAAACTCGGTGCCATTCAGATCAAGGTGGCAAAGAGCTCTGAAGAGAATGATGAGATATGGAAGGCTCGGCGTTCCGCCTATGGAGCAGAAGCCCAATTGAGGCCGACAGCCATTGCTGAGGATTGCACGGTGCCTGTCGGGCAATTGGTCTCCATGCTCCATGAAGTGGCAAAGATCGCTAAAAAGTATGACCTCCTTATCCCGGTGGTGGCCCATGCAGGAGACGGCAATCTGCACCCCCAGATCCTGACCGATATTCGTGATAAGGAAGAGATGGAGAGGGTCGAGAAGGCGATTGATGAGATTTCTGTCAAGTCCCTTGAATTGGGCGGCACCTTAACAGGTGAACATGGGATTGGCATTGCCAAGCAGGAAATCCTTTCCATGGAACTCGGGGAAGTGGGCATAGGCGTGACAAAGGCAATAAAAAAGGCTCTAGACCCGCACAATATTCTAAATCCGGACAAGGTGGTTCAAATAGATAAGGGAACGGAGTAATCCTATGGTATCTTCAAAAGAACTGGAGCAGTTGGCAAATCAATGCGTCAAATGCGGACTTTGCTTCCCCACGTGTCCTATTTACCAAAAGGTCCTTACGGAGGAGGCTACTCCCCGCGGAAAGGTTCAGTTGGCGAAACGATTCCTCCATCCAAAAGGAGAGGAAGCAATCAAGCCGTCTAAGGAACTGGCAAAAGCGTTTTATACCTGTACGGCCTGTAATGCCTGTTCATGTTTCTGCCCATCCCAGATAAAGCCAAGCGAGGTTATTCAGGATGGACGTGAAAAGATCTTCACCGCCGGCGCGGCCCCCGAACCGGTTATGGCCATAAGGGACAATATCCTGAACACAGACAATGTGTATGCCGGTAAAAAGGAAGACCGGACCGCGGTGTACCCCTCATCTCTTAAGGAAAAGATAATAGCGGGTCAAAAAGGGAGGAAAGCGAACACCCTTTTTTTTATGGGCTGTGTTGCCAGTTACCTGGATATGAAAATCGTTCCAAGCCTCATTAAGATCATGGATGCCGCCGGAGTGGACTATACCTTGCTCGCATCAGAAGAACTCTGCTGTGGATTACCCTTATATCTGATGGGGGACACGGAGACGTTTGAACAGAATGCCGCTGAAGTTATTGATATGGTCCAGGCAACCGGGGCAAAGGAACTGGTCACCCCTTGCGCCGGGTGTTATAAATCCTTCAGAAAATATTATCCAGAGGTGGCGGAGTTGGGAATGGAACTCTACCATTCCGTTCACTATATTCAGAAACTGATCGAGAATAAAGCCATACAACTGGATGGGAAGGATGGGAAAAAGGTCTCCTATCACGATCCCTGTGACCTGGGCCGAAGTTTCCAATTGTTCGAAGAACCCAGAGAGATCCTGAAGGCAATAGTTGACGATGACCTGATTGAAATGGAGAAGAATCGTATGATGGCCAGATGCTGCGGCGGGGGCGGAAGTGTCATGGCCCTGGGTCCTGAGCTGGCTGCACAGATGGCCACACTCAGGGTCATGGATGCGGTGGAGGCGGGTGCAGACATCATCGTGTCCGGGTGTTCTACCTGTAAGGACAACCTGAGAAAGGGGGTTAAGGCCATTCCCAAAGATGAACGGCCAAAAATCAAGGTGATGGATATCACGGAAATCGTGGCAAATTCCATTGTATAGCGTGCACGGACATGTATGACCAATGTGCCTGAAAGATTGATTCTATGACGAAACAGTTGTTAAAGTCGTTGTGCGCTGTCTGGGCAAAGGGGCTCAATCCCCCATCAGTTGGACAAGAAGGATTTCTAATGGCATCAGATCAGAGAATACCCGTAACCGTGATCCCGGATCATGGCCAGTCGAAAACACTGGATGAAATCATGGCCCATGTCAAGAAGACAGGGTTTCATCGTGATTTTCCTCTGGAAGGCTTGGAACTGGTATCCTGGGTAGTGGCCATGTCCTAAAAGGAAGGTAGAGTCTCTTATAACAACTTTCACTCAAACATGGACTGGGAGGTACTATTGAAGCCTTTTGATTATATGGCTGCACATTCCATAACCGAGGCCCTAAGCTTGCTTGCCGAAAACAGTCCGGATGCCCTGCCTATTGCTGGCGGCACTGACCTGCTCGTTCGAATGAAGCGGAATCTTGTGATTCCCCGTATGTTGGTAGACATTGCCGGAGTCCCGGAGTTCCAGCGTATTGAATTAACTGAAAAAGGATTGCGTATCGGGAGCATGGTCACACATGCGGAAATTATGGCATCCCCCTTGGTAAGGCAATACGCACCGGTGTTAGCTGCCGCCTCAGCGTCTATCGGCGCCACACAGACACGTAATTTAGGGACGATCGGAGGAAACCTGGCCTCGTGTATACCCTCCATGGACAGCGCCCCCCCCTTACTTGCGCTGGATGCGATGATAACGGTTGCGCAAATCGACGCCCAAAAACAGATACCACTTGAAAAATTTTTCGTCGCCCCTCGATGTAGCATCCTGACTCCCGAACAACTCTTGATGGAAATCCTGATTCCGACAGAAAGTCTCAGCAAGGCTTCCAGGTTTGCCAAATTTGGACGGCGTAAGGCATTGACCTTGGCCCTGGTCAATACTGCGGCCTGCGTGGAATTTGATAAGGCCGGCAACCGATTTGTCAGCGTCAGACTTGCACTGGGTGCTGTTGCGCCTACACCCATTCGCGCCCAAGAGGCCGAGGCTTTTCTTGAAAACAAAGAGCGTACAGAAGATGTCCTGACCGAAGCTTGTGCCATCGCTGCCGGAGAGGCCAAGCCTATTGATGATCTACGAGCCTCTGCTCAATACCGCCGTGAATTAATCAAAGTGCTCACTCGTCGTGTTCTCGATGAAACGGTTTCAGGTTGATAAGAGGATAGAGATGAGAAAAATATCGCAAGTTCAGGTAAATATTATAGTGAATGGGGAGCCAAAACAAGCAACCGTTACTCCGGAGACTATGCTACTTGATCTGTTGCGTGATACATGGGGGCTTACCGGCACAAAAAAGGGCTGTAATGAGGGAAATTGCGGGGCCTGCACCATCTTGCTTGACGGGAAACCGGTCAACTCCTGCTTGGTTCTGGCGGTCCGTGCAGATGGACATGAAGTAATGACTATTGAGGGACTGGGCAACAGTGATGACCCACATCCCCTTCAGACCTTTTTTGTAGAACATGCTTCCCTCCAATGCGGCTTCTGCGGTCCAGGCATGTTGATATCATCAAAGGCCCTCTTGGATGTAAATCCCAATCCAACAGAAACCGAGATCCGTCGGGCATTATCGGGGAACCTTTGCCGTTGTACGGGATATTCCAAGATTGTTAGTGCAGTGCAGAACGCGGCCCAAAAAATCAATGCGAATGGGAAGTCCAATGATAACGATAAAAAAGAGATAAGAAATGAACAGGAATAAAAGCCCTGAAGATGAAACCAAACTCAATATTTTCGGCAACTCAAAAGAAGTAGCCTCCATGTCTTCCGTTGGCAAAAGTATTTCCCGGCCCGATATCCTTCCTAAAACGCTTGGACAGTTAATGTACATTGACGATCTCTATTTCCCTGGAATGCTCTTCGCCAAAATATTACGCAGCCGCCATCCGCATGCTCGAATTATCAGCATTGATACCAGTGAAGCCGAAGCAATGCCTGGCGTCAAGGCGACACTCACTGCCAAGGAGATTCCAGTGAACTCCTTCGGTCCGACCTTCCAGGATCAACCGGTTCTAGCCGACGAAAAAGTTCGCCATATGGGTGATGGTGTAGCCGCAGTGGCTGCGATCAGTGAACAGATTGCTGCCGAAGCACTGGATAAGATCAAGGTTGAATACGAACCCTTACCAGCCGTTTACGATCCTCTGGCGGCAATGGCCGAAGATGCCCCAAAGGTTCACGGGCCCAACACCAACATATACGTCCGACACAAGATCAACAAAGGGGACGTGGAAAAGTCACTCGCCCGAGCCCACCTGGTGGTTGAAGAGCGTTATACCACACAGATGGTAGAACATGTCTCCATTGAACCTCATGCGGCGATTGCCATGTGGGATGCCTGGAAAAGGGTCACGCTCTGGACGAGCCTCGGGAGAATTTCTCTGGCACGCACTGATCTGGCACGCATACTGAGTCTGCCGGTCAATAAAATTCGCGTCGTATCCACCCAGGTCGGAGGCAACTTTGGCGGTAAAAACGAGATCACCATCGAGCCTGTTATTGCCCTTCTGGCAAAAAAGACGGGTAGACCGGTAAAAGGGGTCTATACCCGTAAAGAGGAATTTATCTCGTCTACCACGCGCCATCCCTTTGTGATGGACTATAAAACCGGCGTCGATAAATCCGGGCGCATCCTGGCGCGTAAACTGCGCCTTGTTGCGGATGGGGGGGCATATTGTTCCTGGAGTGAAACAACCCTGAGTAAGGCGACCATCTTGTCATCTGGGCCTTACAAAATAGACAACATAACTGTTGAAGCTTATGCGGTTTATACCAACAAGACGATGGCAGGGGCAATGCGCGGGTTTGGATCACCCCAGGTCTGTTTTGCCTACGAGTCTCACATGGACAGCATTGCCCATCGACTCGGTATTGACCCGTTGGAAATTCGGCTGCTTAACGCCTTCGAAGAAGGTTCCACAAGCCCCACAGGGCAGATGTTGCAGAGTGTTGCAGTCAAAAAGACTCTCAAGGCGGCTGCAGAACGGTTCGGATGGAAGGAACGGTATAGATGAAAAAGCGCGGACGCGGTATGGCTTGTATGTGGTATCCTGTTGGATTCACGGTTAGTGCCAATCCAAGCGCGGTTACCGTTAAAATGAATGAAGACGGAACGGCCATCCTGGTGACCGGAACGGTGGAAACAGGGCAGGGCTCACTTACCGTACTGGCCCAAATCGTGGCAGAGTATCTTGGGATATCGCCGGATGACGTCACGGTGGTGTCGGCCGACACGGATAGTACACCCATGGATACAGGGCCCATCGCCAGCCGGACCACCTATATTACAGGAAACGCCATCCGACTCGCAGCGGCAAGGGTAAAAGATATCCTGTTTGAGACAGCGGCTTTATTGCTCAACGTTGGGACAGACCAGTTGGAGGCACGCGACCATAAAATCCAGGTCATCGGGTTCCCAAAAAAGTTCCTGCCCATCGGTGAGGTGGCCTTCAAGAGTCAGGTGGTCTTCGGCAGACCTCCGCTGGGTAGCGCTTCCTTTAATCCCCCGACCGTCCCCATGGACCCTGAAACCGGACAGGGGAAACCCTTCAATACCTATGTTTATGCGACTCAAATTGCGGAGGTAGAGGTCGATACGGATACCGGTCAGGTGGATGTGGTCCGAATCGTGGCGGCCCACGATTGTGGTACGCCCATCAATCCCAGCCTGGTGGAAGGACAGGTGCAGGGTGGTGTATCTATGGGGATAGGCTATACCCTCACTGAAGAGATCATATTTGACGAGGGTATACAATCCAATCCCAACCTAACAGACTATGTGGTTCCCACCAGTATGGATGTGCCGCCTATCGATGTCATTATTGTAAACAACTATGACCCCAGCGGGCCATTTGGCGCAAAGGGAGTCGGTGAACCGACCTCGGTACCGACTGCGCCTGCAATACTCAACGCGATTTACGATGCCGTTGGCGTTCGTCTTTTTTCCCTGCCGGCAACACCGGAAAAAATCCTCAACGCCCTGAAAAAGAATCAATCATAGTCGGATTTGACAGGCGTCCTATTAATTAAACTCAAAAGGAGAGAGCCTGTGGTTTTGTAACCGCTCCATGCTTTCGCTGGAAATCTCAAGCACAATGGCCAGAAGTCTAATACATATGGCAGCAGCAACACAAGCCAAAATGATATCTCCCGTCGTCCCAATAAAATTCACGGATTATAGATCATGACGAAAGAAACGGTATGGGCTGCAATAGAGAGCTTCATGGCATGAACGGCGCATAGCATCTCAACCATTCAGAGTCGTTTCATGAATGTCTTGCGCTGAAAATCTATGGATAGCATCCGAGCGCATGGCCCTTAAAATATCGATCAAATCTCCAAGTCGCTCATAGGTTGGGATACCATTCCTTATAAGATTTTTTATTGTGGTGTTCTCGAAGGGCGATGCGTGACTCCCAATTAAAAAAGGTTTATGATATTTCCTCATGACTTCAACTCCACCCTTAAGGACTTCTTCCTCTCCCTCCTGCCAATGGGTAACCCAAGAGTTCAGGGTTTCTGATCTCATTCCGACCTGCCCATAGCCATGTATCAATACGGCATCCAATTCCAGACTGGACATTAGGGTCTCAATGATCTGAATCCGTCTTTGTACATTCAACACGCCAACTGCTGCTCCAAAATCTACAGGATTTTTCGATGAAGCCCGATCTGGCAGGCCCAGGTCCCGGATTTTATCCTGGAGCGCCCCTGAAAACTCTGAGACGACAAATCCGTTGAGCGAGAGCTGATCGGTCAGCATTACCCCCCATGATCCCCCTTGGGTTACGATACCAATCCGGTTCCCACGAAGAGGGGGATAATAGGTCAGAGCCCTGCCTAAATCGAGGATGGTCTCAAAACTGGTGGCCATTATGCATCGCGCCTGCCTAAAAAGACCCTGATAGAGGTCAAAAGACCCTGCCATCACACCGGTGTGCGAAGTGGCGGCACGATTGCCTGCGAGGCTTTGCCCTCCCTTACAGATTATGATGGGCTTATTCGAGGTGATGCGGCCTGCGATTTTAAGAAAACGCCTTGGATCCTTGAGCCCCTCGACATACATTAAGATGACTTCGGTCTCAGGATCATCACCAAGACATTCTAAAAAGTCAATACTTTGAAGGTCGGCCTCGTTTCCGGTCTGTACAAACTTGCCGATGCCGATTCCTCTGCTGAAGGCATAATCGACAATACTATGGACGGCAAACCCTCCCTGACATATAAAACTCATCTTTGTGGGAATTACCCGCGAAGGGTCTTCTCCAGCTGCAAAAAAACGGTCATGGAGATTGTAGATGCCGCTCACATTCGGGCCGAGGATCCTTATGTTATTCTTTCTGCCGAAGAGGGCCATCTTTTCTTCAATAGCTTTGTCTTCCCTCCTGACCTCTCCGAAACCTGCCGTGATCACCACAACTCCCTTTACCCCCTTAAGGGCACAACCCTCCAGGGCCTTCCAGAGCATTTCCGCAGGGATGGCAATCACCGCCAGATCAACTTCACCGGGGATATCCACGAGGCTTGGATATACGGGCAGTCCGAGAACCTGATCCGAGTTGGGGTTCACCAGATAAACAGGGCCAGGATAACCACTCATGACCAGTCCACGCACAATCCTGTTGCCCCAAGAACCGCCCCGGTTTGAAGCACCGATAACAGCAACCCCTTTAGGTTTAAAAAAGAATGAAAGATCGTTTTTCATCGTGTGAAATCTTCCTTGACTATGATGGCCATTTCTCCTTGGATACCTTTTTCCCCAAAGAAAAAATCCAGGCAAAGCCAATTATCTCTGACCACGCGCAAAGGACATGGCTTAATCAGTTGGTAACGTTCAAAAGGCTTCGCATTTAGAAGGGCATGGAGGTCTCTTTTAAGAAAGTCGTCCCGCCTATAGCGTATAGCGGGATCGAACGCCCCCTATGCCTTAACCATAGATCAGGAACAGAAAGGCAGGACATGGGGCTCTCTTTTCAGAAAACGAAAAATTGGTTGCTGGTTATTTGAGTTAAGTTGCTTCTCAGGCGGGCGGCAAATTACGGAGGTTGATGCCATAGCCACCATAAAGGCAAAGTACTGACTTAACATTCCGCCCGCCGTAACGCAATGATGTCCCTTCGGCCTTGCGGTTGACGTCTCGTTTTTGAAAAGAGAGCCCCATG
>CAYRFN010000061.1:0-20667 GCA_964423495.1 uncultured Desulfobacteraceae bacterium | reverse complement strand
CCCTTTTTTAATAACTATCAATTAGTTATAGGTTTTTTCGTAACAGTCTCTAATAGGATTATAAAATTAGTTATGGTTACCTAAAAGTCCAGTCTTGAATTTAATTTTAAATTATAACATACTTACTAAAATGATATAGGTATTAATTTTTTATTTGTCAATCATATTTAGCTAAGTATTATAAAAAAATTACATGTGTGCTATTTTTGAGGTTATTTTAAGTTTAAAATACGTTTTCTAATATATATAATAGAGACCTTTGAAAAATGCCCATTTTGTCATTGTGAGCATAGCGAAGCAATCCCTGGCCCAGACCTAAATTTCTAATTATGGCAATAAAAATTCAATTAGTTATTCCAGCAGAAATAAAAGTACCAACAGATTATATCGCACTCTCCGAGCCGTAGGCCAGGGCGGACTCTAACTATGTGGAAACATTGAGATTGCCACGGAGCTAAAGCTCCTCGCAATGACTCGGAATATAATTTTTCAAAGGTCTCAATAAATATGGCATAAGTTATACCAAATATCAACATTATTTTTGATAATATGTAACTAATGAATATTTATAAGAAAAAGTTTTTTATCGTAACCATCTTTATATGGCTATTTTTTTCTCTTGCTGTTCTATGCAACGTGGTACAAGCAAGTGGAGAAGAAGATAAGATCAAGTTTTCTTTTCCACCAAAAGGCGATGTTAAAAGGAAAAAATCAAGTAAGAGCTTATGGAAACGCATAGAAACCAAATATACCATAGTCCTATACGAAACTATAGAAGACATGAAGAAGTTCGATGGCAAAATCGATTATTCGACGGGTGAATTTACCCTCAAATCTCTATTTTCTGCCTCGGATTCCAAAGATCCTGAAGGGTCCATCAAGAAAAAAGTGGATTCGTTATTTGAAAGGGTTCAAGAGATACTGGATATGCGCGGAAGGGCTGAGAAAGTTATTATTAATCTTTATCCAAATAAAAAGAGATTGAAAGAGGTCTATTCTAATATTACTGGTACAGAATGCCATGTTCGGGCCTGGTATATATATGAAACGAACACCATATACATCAACAAAGATGATGTACATGAGGGAATGTTAGCCCATGAGATGGCCCATTCCATTATTGATCATTACTTCGCAGTTCGCCCACCAAGAGCTACTGCCGAAATTCTGGCACGGTATGTGGACGAACATCTTTAGTTTTAGTGTACTCCTTTAACTCTCCGTGCCTGCTACCCAGGTCAAGACTGAGGCCTTATAGTAGGCATCCTCAATGTTTTCAGAAATCTTGAGTGCCTTGTCATATTGCCCGGATTCAAAATACCAATATGATATCCTGTAGAATCCAGTGTCTTTATAATAGATATCTTCAACTATCTTGGCGGTCTGTATTGCCTTGTCATATTGCCCAGCTTTGGCGTATCCGTCTGCGATATTAGACTGGACAAAGGCCTTGGCGTGAGTGTCTTTTATGGTTTTAGCTACCTCAAATGCCTGGGAAAGTATTTCTACAGCCTTATCCTTTTGCCCAGCTATCGTGTATTCATTTGCTATTCGGGTTAAAGCCTTAGCTTTATGATAGGAATCCTCCTCAATGGTTTCAGTAATTTGAAGGGCTTGATTGTATTGTTTATCCTTTGCATATCCTTCTGCTATACTCTCTAATGCAGCGTATTTGTTTGAGGTATTTTCTATTGTTTTGGCTAGTTCATAGGCCTTAGCATGTTGTTCAACTTCTATATAACCGCTTGCTATTCTAACCATAGCAGCAGATCTTGTGTAGTCATCTTCTATGGTTTTGGCTACCTCAAAGGCCTGGGAAAGTATTTCTATAGACTTATCCTTTTGCCCCTTTTCCCATGCTTGCCTGCTAACTCTCTCTAATGTAAAGGCCTTTGAATAGGGGTTTTCTATGCTTTTTGTCATGTTAACGGCATTGCTATATTGACCGAGAGCGGCATAAAGGAATGCTATCCTATCAGGTCCAGCGTCTTTTGTGAAAGTATTCAGTATTTTTTGGATAATCAGGTTGGCCTGGTCGTATTGTTGATCATCTGCAAGCACATTAGCTATTATATCCATGACGGTTATTCTGTGGTATTTATCGTCTATATCTTTGGCTATCTTATAGGCTTGGGAGAGTATCTCTCCAGATTTATCCTTTTGCCCGGCCTTTGCAAACTTTTCCCCTATTATTGTAAGGTCATAGGCCTTTTTACCATCATCTGATACATTTTTAGCTACCTCAAGGGATTGTGATAATATTTCTAAGGCCTTATCCTTTTGTCCAAATTCGCTGTACTTACCTCCTATAATAGCAAGGGTATAAGCCTTCATATGTTTATAATCGATGGTTTTTGCGATATCCGTGGCCTGGGCGAGTATCTCTATAGCCTTATCACGCTGACCACTTTTCCATGCCTGTTCGCTGATTCTGGATAGTGCAAAGGCCATCATGTTTGCATCTGCTACAGCTCTTGCTACAATAACAGCCTTGTCATATTGCCCATCTGCCGTATAGACACCTGATATATTCTCATATGCCTCGGCTTTGTTGTATGGAATCTCTATGGTTCTGGCTGTCTGAAATGCCTTGTATAGTGTTTTTGAGTCTTGCTTTATAATTTTGGCAGCCTGACGTTCCTGAGATAGTATTTTTTCTTCTTCCTCTGTGATTTTGGATATACCAGTAAATTTTGCACAATTTGACAGCAGTACTGCTCCCATACAAACAATAATAATATGTATAAGTGACTTTTTCATTTTGCCCCCCTTTTAATATGGGTATTTTTCAAAGAACTCAGATATTATTGAAAAAAGGTATCTATCCAGGAATTCTACATCTTAGTTATCGTGTTGGCAACATAAAAATTTCACACATAAAAATTTCCCCTAAAAATTTCCCCTTGTGTCCTGAATTCCTTCCCATCCAGTACTGCTTGAGGGGCCTCGAATACAGTACTGTCTGCCCGGGATTTTCCAACAATGGAGTAAAGTTTTTTAAAGGCTACCTGTAATTTAGGAGGTCTTGCCTTTGGGGAATGGGCATCTGAGGCGATAAAATGGATCATTTGGCGTTCAATTATAGTTTGGCTAGAATGTAAGGCGTGCAATCCAAATATTCCGGTGAGGCTGCCAGCGCTTATTTGAGAAAGGGCGCCGGCCAAAATAAAATCATACAATAATTCGGCATTATGCTGAATGGCCGGGTTTCTTTCTGGATGAGAAATGATGGGGGTTATTTTTTTACTTTTAAGTTGTCCAATAAACCAGATAACAGATTGTGGTATGAATTGGTCAGGAAGTTCTAAAGATAAATATCGTCCGGTGTCATTCAAGGTCATCAATTGGTCGTTCTCAAATGCATCCGTAATCTCCGGGCTTAGATAGACCTCTGAACCGGGTAATACAGTTAGAGGGATATAGTCCTTTTTTAATGCCGTGTTAAGTTCTGCACAAGCGGATAATATATGCTCCCGCCAGTTAACATACAAACCATTAAGACAATGGGGGGTGGCAATCATAATCTCGATGCCATCTTCCACGGCTATACGGGCCATTTGAAGAGATTCCTCCATGGTGGATGGGCCGTCATCAATTCCGGGTAGAATATGGGAATGAATATCAATCATGGTAACAAATAGCAATTGGCAGATTTTACCTGAATAGATTTTTACCTGAGATGAAGGAGATATATCTAAGGTTAGGTTTTGAAGTTGCTTTTAATCTCTTGCTTTAGATGATTCAACCGTTCAATTAATTCTTGGGGGGCATTTTGTTTGGGAGCCAATTCAAGGAGGTTTTCCACTCTGGTCTGGATATCGAGGATCTTTTTATGGTAATTCTCTGTCATCCTGTTTATTTCCTCTGCCAACTCGGTTACTTGATCTTTTTTTCTGAGCCTTATTTTTTTAGTTAAATCTCCTTTCCCTATATCTTTTATATCTTTTTCAAGTCGTAACATAGGGCCGGCAATCTTGTGAGAAACGAAAAGGATAATGATTATTGCAGTCAGGGAAATTAGTCCGAGTGTAATCAGGTTGGTAAGGATAACAGCGGGCAGAATGGCAATGGCCGTACTCTTTATGGTCAGCCGTGACTGGTGAAAAGAGGATGTTAATGTGCCTTGAGATAAAAGAAAAAGCAGACCAGTGGATATAATGGCTCCCACGAAAATAATAACACAGAACTTCAGAATAAATTTGGCCTGAAATTCCTTTTTAATGAAATAGTGTCTCCTTTTGTAGGGCTTTTTATTCTGAGACATGCCTGCCTCCTTTTTCAGTCTTTATATAAGAGTTCTTTGTTGATCTGGATTTTGGATTTTTCTCTTAGATCGTTAATCCATTCCTTTAACATCCTGGTCTTTTTCCTTTCTCTGAGATCTTCACTAATCTTATCCTGTAATTTTAAAAGGGGAGGGAGCTTATCATCGGATTTTTTCATATCTCTATAATAGGCCTCAATTTCCTCCTGGGAAATCAAGATTCTTTTACTGATTTCTTTGCCTTTCATATCCATCAAGTCTCTTATAAGTGTAGATTCCCAATAACGTTCAATAGCCCTGATAAATTTATCCTTTTTATCCAGATTAAACCTTTTAGCTTCCTGGATAAGAAGTTCCTTTCTTATCAGTTCTTCTAAAAATGTTTTTTTGGCCTCTTTTGTCAATTTAAAGTCTCTATCAAACTCCATTTCCGCTGCAAGTTGATTTTGAAATTCAACAAGGCTGAGGGTATAATCATTTATCCTGGCCAGTACTGTATATTCCTCTTTTTTATTCTCTGAAGTGCAATAAAAAAGGGAGAAGATTAAACCAGTCAAAAGCAAATAAACAAGACTCTTCTTCATGATAAAATCTACCTCCTTGTCTATCATGTAATTGAGACCTTTGAAAAATAGCCCTTTTTGCTTTCCGAGGCCGCTTCCAGCGCATAGGCTTCCTGCTCGTAGAGCATACAGCCCGGAGGGTATGCTCGACCCTACGAACCGGAGGCCCAATCACTGTCTCAGACTTAAATTTTAATCCTCGAAATATTGTATATATTCCTGCTTGACCTTGGACAAAATTAAGCTTTTTTCCAAGTTCTCAACAAAGAATATATTATAAAAGATTCTCCTGTTCAAGTTGTTTTCTAAAGGATTAAATCCTCTGTCGACTCATAGGAAATCTCTTCTTTAGCCCATAACCGCCAGGAAGATCCTTCTGAAGAATTGATTATTGCTCCGCTCCTTAAGTTAAAAGAAGATAAATCATTTAACCCATTGAAATTACAGTTAAAATAACCAAAGAATAACGTCTATCAAAAACAGGCAAAGTACCACGAGCGTGAGCCCGTGGGTATCTACTTGGGTTGGGTGCTAAATCTCAAAAATAGAATTTGGTCGATGAGTCCGACATGCTTTTTGACATTATATTAATAAATAACTAATTATACAGACTTCCTTAATAATTAGCAAGAAAAATTTGAACTTAAGCTAAACACTAAACATATTGATCTCTATTATCCAGGACCTCAACAAATATCTCCAAGGTTGGGTCGCCTATTTCGGGATTCAAGAGTTCAAGAAGCTATTCGGGGATCTCGATGGATGGATTAGGAGCCGGTTAAGGTCCATGCAATTGAAGAAATGGAAAAATCCGCACAAGTTCCAGCGGATCATGATTAAATCCGGCTTCAAACCCCAGGAAGCCCATAGGGTCTGGATCAGAATGAACAAATGGTAGTCGGTTCACCGCAGGGCGGTCCGCTTTGTCATGAACCTCAAGTGGTTAACCTGTGCTATATTTACTCTTCCTTCGGCCTTATTTGGGTTTAAAACCTAAACATATTTGGCTCTCCACAAGGCTGCCTGCATACGGTTGGAAACGTCAATCTTCTTAAAAATATTATAGATATGCGTCTTGACGGTGTGCAGGCTGATATAAAGCTCGTTTGCGATATCCTTGTTGCTGTTCCCGCTGGCAATCTTGTCAAGTATTTCTTTTTCCCTTGGCGTCAGGCCATTAGTAAACCCTCCAGACACCTTAACGGACGAAATTTGATTATTTCTAAACAAATTGTGAGGCATAGGACCTTCACCATTTTGGATAATGACTCCAGGGATCTTGACTCGTACGCTCTTCCCCTTAAGGGTCTTCAATTTATCAAGTGATAAAATCAGATCTATCTCCGCCTGGGTACCCTCAGGTAAAGGATAGGGTGTGGTGAAAAAGGCACAACCAGTGCAAATATCGCTGGTTACATAGTCGTAGTCGTAATTGTCCAGTCCTTCATCCTCACTTATAATTGAAGTTTTTGGAAATTGCAGAGGGACCCTTTCAGCCGTTGCTTTTTCCAATCTCATCATTAGAAAACCTCTCCAGATATTTTCATGGCAACCCGGCTTTCTCTCGATAAGACCCGTGGCTTTCCGTCCCCACCTCACGATGAGTTTGGCTTTGTCATGTTTACAGTCATATTTGTTTGTGTAGATATTCTGCAAACGGTATGCCAGAAAGGAGAGATTTTATGAGAGGAAACTATTATTTTGATATTAATATAAAAATCAATTACTTACATATTAAACAATATTTCATGATTTGCCGTGGATTGAGGATTCAGAAAAATACCGTGTGTAATTTTATTTGCTTTGACCGACGATTTTGTAATTTGAATTACAAATTTGAAGTAACCTATGTGTCAGATCTCAAAAGGCTGTTGACCAAATGAAATAGATAGGAGCCAATAAAAAGGCCTTAGTGCTTCGATTCGCAAATACGGTGACGTATTTTGACTATCTAATACGTTGAAATTGCTCACTCAGCACTAAGTCCTGAGTGAATGAATTCGTCATCGAATTTATGAATCGAAGGACTTAGTTGAAGTTGTGTCCCGAACGAAAAGGCCGTGAGGCGGAAAGGATCAGCATAATGCTGTTGTCGACGTATTCATCATCAGGGTCATCGCTCCTACGGTTTAGATATGTATAACTCAGATCTGCATAATACCAAATGAGATGCTTCCATGCTTAAACCTCTGGGTCAGATTGGCAGAATAGAGACCTCCTTCTTCATCTTCGGAAATATCGCTGATTTTTTTATATGCACCTGCCTCAAGGGATAATGATGTATGGTGCGATAAATCATGGTTAACCCCAAGTCGGCCATCATGCACCCGATAGTCATCTGGTGTGTTCTTAAAATCTCTTGCGGTATAGGTGTAATTTATGTAGCCTGTTGTATGGCGATTAAAACTACGCATATAGCGTGCACTTCCCTCATGACCATGTTTATTTCCTGGTGATTATAATGCCCTTTTGACTTTTTCCAGTTCTTGAGAGAGTTGGGCGATGAGCTTTTTAACGTCTTTTGCTTTGTTTTCCTTAGCTGCTTGTTCAAGAAATGCTGCAATATTTTTACTTGATTCGGCTCCTATTGTATCTGCGGAGCCTTTGATAAGATGTGCCAGACGTTGGATTTCCTGAAAATCAGCCGCTGTCAAAGATCGTTGGAGATCCTGGATTATTATCGGGATTCTTTCAGCGAAAATATCGTATAGTTCTTGGATAATAAAATTGTCGCCCCTAAAGCGTTTCAATATCTCTTCCTTCTCCAAGAGCTTTCCATAGGGAGAGACTTTTAGATCAGGTTTGATATAAGGGACTTCGTCAGTATTAGGTACTATCTGATTAATCACTGTGACCAATTCACGTAAATCAACCGGTTTGGATATGTAGTCGTTCATGCCTGCGGCCAAACAACGTTCTCTGGATTCAGCCAGAGCATGGGCAGTCATGGCTATGATAGGGATGTTGCGATTGAGATCTCCTGCTTTACCACTGCGAATAAACCGCGTAGTCTCCAGGCCGTCCAGCGTCGGCATTTCCACGTCCATAAGTACAAGATCGAAAGGTTCCCTGGCCAGAATTGAAATTGCTTTTCTACCGTCGGCAGCACTCACACCACTGTGCCCCAATCGCACAAGAAAGACCATTACAACTTTTACGCTCATCTTATCATCTTCGGCCACCAGTACCTTTAAGGACCGCTGACCAGGTTGGAGCCATGCAGTGTCTTTCTTTTTTTTAGTTTTATTAACCCCAGCAGGATTTCCTTTTTCCAGGAAGGCGGTAAACGAGAAGTTGCTGCCTTTTCCTTTCTCACTTTTCACCCATATCTTGCCAGCCATGAGTTCCACGAGATTCTTGCAGATGGCCAATCCCAATCCAGTACCGCCGTATTTCCTTTCGGAAGACCTATCCTCCTGATGGAAGCTCTCAAAGATAATTAGCTGCTTTTCCTTCGGGATGCCTATACCTGTGTCATTAACAGAAAAAATCAGAGGGATTTTTCCATGACGTTTCGCTGTAAGTCTGCTGCTTTTTTTAGGGGAAATCGCATGTTTATTACTCTCGACCTTAACTGAGATGCCCCCTTGATTAGTAAATTTTATCGAATTAGCGACTAAATTGACAATAATCTGTCGCAGTCGACCTGGATCGCCTTTTAGGTATTGAGGCACATTAGCGTCAATATCAAGTTCAAGGGACAGGCCATTCTGTCGGGCCTGAATATTCAAGGTTTTAATGGTAGATCGGATAGTCTCATAGAGGTCAAAATCGATGTTTTCCAGAGTCAGTTTCTTAGCTTCAATCTTGGATAAATCGAGGATGTCGTTGATTATCCCAAGCAGGTGATAGGCCGATTCATGTACTGTTTCCAGATAATCCCTTTGTTCTTCATCAAGTTTAGTCTGGAGAGCAATATCTGTCATGCCCATTATGGTGTTCATGGGGGTGCGGATTTCGTGACTCATTGCAGCAAGAAATTCGCTTTTTGCCCGGTTGGCCTTTTCTGCTTTTTGCTTCGCAATTTCAAGTTGTTCTATCGCATTGGCCAACTTGGTGGCATTTTCCTCCTGGAGTTCTTTGGCAATTCGCAATTCTTCGGCGTATTTTTTCAGCGCTTCCTGGGACTTCTTGCGCTCTTCCTCTGCCTCCATTTCTTTAGATACAACTGTCAGACATCCCAGTGAGAGAGAGGCATTGTCTTTTTCATAATTTTCTATGGTTGCCTGATCCTTTAACCAAATGATTCTCCCATTATTAAGGGAGATTTTGTAGACCGCCTCAACAATTCCCTCTTTTTTGCCTACCTTGCGTAATCCTTTTCTGGAACCATGTAATTCCTCTTGACTAAGGATCTCTTCCCTGATTCCACTATCGAAATCCTGATGTTTATAAACATGACGCTCAATGATGCTGTTTCGAAAAGTCTCAGGAAGCTCGGACCAATTACATCCAAGAAGTTCCATAAAACGCTTGCTGGCAAATTCATACCACATTTTCTTTTCTTCTCCCCGCCAGGCTGAAATATAGGTTATGGCCGGATTACCAGCTTTTTCAAAGGCACGAAAACGGGGAATACATTCTGCCACACGTTTTTTTAATCTTTTGCTGAAATTACCATTTAGAATATATCCACAATATTCCCGGTCAATAAGCCGATCATAATTGCTATGGTTTGCCATATCCTCATTCCTTACATTCCCATCAGAAAAGGCCTTAGAACAAAGCCTGAAGGACTGTATAGTATTTTATGTTTTATGTTGTTAATTTCATTACAATGACTTGTCGATTAATGTCAAATCAAAATGGAGGTTAATATATTAAATGGCGGAAGAAATTGTATTGAACTTTTGGTCTCCATATTATATATCTCATAATACCATTTATTGGATTCTTATAAACTGTTGAGATTAGAAAATGCCTAAAAATAAAAAAATCTTGGTTGCAGACGATGACCCAGTCACCCGAAGATTCCTTCAATACGAATTGGAAAAACATGGGTTTGATGCTGTTGTCTGCAATGATGGCCTTGAGGCCAAGGAAGCAGTCCAACATCACCCTGTAGACCTGATCATAGCAGACTACAAGATGCCTAATATAGATGGGCTAGAGCTCTTAAACGCCCTGAAGGAAGAGGGGAGGGACATTCCGTTCATTATCATAACTGCCTATGGGAGTATTGACAGTACAATGGAAGCGATTAGGTTGGGAGCGGTTGAATATCTGACCAAACCCCTTGATTCAATGGAAATAGTTTTGTCGGTCCAAAAGGCATTGAACATAGGTCAAATTAAAGAGAAATTATCCCACCTTCAAAAGGAAGTCCAGGCTAAATATAGTTTTGAAAATATCATTGGGCAGAGCCCTTTGATGCAGGTAGTATTTGAGAATATCCATAAGGCTTCCCAGAGTTCGGCAAATGTCTTAATTACGGGAGAGAGCGGTACAGGGAAGGAATTGGCAGCAAGGGCAATCCATTACAATGGGCTTAATAAAAATGGGCCATTTATCGCTCTTAATTGCTCTGCTTTCTCAAAAGGAACCCTGGAAAGTGAATTGTTTGGACATGTAAAAGGTGCATTTACAAGTGCCTTTAGAGATCATAAAGGAAGATTTGAACTGGCCAATCAGGGGACCCTTTTCCTAGATGAGGTGGGTGATATTGAACTCGACATTCAGGTTAAACTGCTCAGAGTACTTGATGAAAAAGGTTTTGAACGAGTTGGCGGCCAAGAGACAATTCACTCAAATTTCAGGCTGGTTGCTGCTTCAAACAAAGATTTGAAGGATCTGGTAAGAAAAGATCTTTTCCGTGAGGATTTTTTTTATCGACTAAGCGTTATCAATATTACCATGCCACCACTCAGGGAGCATCCTGAAGATGTCCCCCTTTTAATAAAACACTTTCTAAAGTATTATTCACAGGTAAATAAGAAAGATATCAAGACTGTTTCCATGGAAGCCCTGAAGTTGATGAAGAGTTATTCCTGGCCAGGCAATATAAGGCATTTGGAAAATGCTATTGAAAGTTCTGTTGCTATATGCGATGGGAACATGATTAAAATCTCAGATCTACCATTGGAATTGAATGATCTTCCCACTGAAAGGAGCGCCGATTTAAATGAATATCAAGGGCCTTTATCTGAAGTTGTGGCCACAGTTGAAAATAAGATGATCCGAAAAGCGCTTGATCAAAATGAATGGGTCAAGGCTCATGCGGCAAAGGCATTGGGCATGAGCGAAAGGGTCTTGTCATATAAAATGAAAAACTACAACATTATCAAGAAATAATAACATGAACCGAACAAAAAATGTAGATTGCTTGCAAAAATGTCGTTGATTTATTGCTGTCCTTATTGTTAATTTCCTGCCAATCCATATCTTCATATCTCCAAATAACCATAATAAATTCAGAGAAATATCCCTCTTCTTTCTTCACATAGCTGACAATTTAATGAATTGGCACTCTCCTTGCAAAAGTATTGCATGGAAACTTTGCCAACAATATAAGAAAGTCTACATATAGGATCTGGTACGCTAGGTTAAAGAGGTGATCAATTATCTTTAGGCGTATGTAATTTACATATACTTAATAGACCGCATTAGGAAGGAGAAGAATATTCTCTTTATGGGGTAGAAATTATGATGGTATTTAATGATGAAGTAGCGAAAAAACTTATTTTTTTTACTGATAAAAATCCCAAGGCCTGTGATACAGCTGAAGGAATAGCCACATGGTGGCTCAAAATGCCACTGGAAAAGGTATTACCAACCCTGGAAGCATTAGTTGAGCTTGGTAACTTTGAGAAATTAGAGCGAAGAGATTGCGTGGTCTATCGCGCAAACTCTAGTTAAAATAAGTAATTACCAGACATGTTATAATTATTCCGATGTTGGGTTCGTTTGAACGCCCCCATTACCTTAATATTAAACTCAGGGCAGGCGCAAAACAAAACTTTCGTTACAAATTCAACCTTTTGGGGCTTTCTTGGGAACTGCTATTAAAGACCTGGTGCCGTTCGATGGTATACGGAAAAAATGATTATGACTCTGTGGGAGACCTATTTCCCTATGCCTTAGTGATTTTCAGGGCCACTCTGCCGTTCAATTGAACTTGGGACCCGCTGAGGGGACTGACGTGAGGGAAACGACGGCGACTGAAATAAACAATTTTTATATCATTATCTGAACGAAAATGAATGCCATCCAAACAGGCCTTGAACGCATTTGCGAGGGGCATTGGAAAAAGCTAAAAGGGTATAGGCTGGGTTTGCTCGCCAATCAAGCCTCTTTGGATAGTAGGTTGAATAGTGCAAAGAAGATCATTTCTCAGCTCCTTCCAGGGCAATTGAAGGCCCTTTTTGGGCCCCAGCATGGATATAGTGGCGAGGACCAGGATAATATGGTGGAAACAAATCATTCATATGATAAGGAGTTGAAAATACCAATATACAGTCTCTATTCTGAAACAAGAGAACCTCTCCAGGAAATGCTTGAGATGATTGATATCCTTATAATTGACCTTCAGGATGTTGGAACAAGGGTATATACATTTGCCTCTACTATGCTTGGGTGTCTCAAAGCTTCGGCGAGAAATGGCAAGAAAGTCCTTGTCTTGGATCGACCCAATCCGCTGGGAGGTAGTATAGTGGAGGGGAACATCCTGTGTCCGGAGCTATATTCATTTGTAGGACCATATAGTTTCCCTATGAGGCACGGCTTGACGATGGGTGAGATGGCTCGGATTTTTAACCATGTATTCGGACTGGGTTGTGACCTGGAAATAATACAGATGGATGGCTGGTATCGGAAGATGCTCTGGAATGAAACAGGTTTAAGATGGGTTATGCCTTCGGTCAATATGACTCTCCCTGTAACGGCTTATGTGTATCCAGGGCAGGTGATATGGGAAGGAACCAATGTTTCTGAAGGAAGGGGGACGTGCCGGCCTTTTGAGATTTTTGGAGCCCCCTACTTTGACACAGAAATGATCAAAACGGCATTAGTTCCGGAGGTTTCTTTGGGGTGTTTTCTTCAGGAATATTCATTTCGTCCCACATTCCATAAATGGGAAGGAGAGGTCTGTCGTGGATTCATGATACATGTCCTTGATCCTCATATTTATAGACCTTATTTCACCTCAATCGCTATTTTGAAGGCAGTAATGGAGACCCACAAAGGAAGCTTTGAATGGAAGAAACCACCCTATGAATATGATTACAAGAAAAAGCCCATTGATCTGATCATGGGCGATTTATCGTTAAGGCATGAACTGGAATCAGGGGTTTCTCTTTCGGTTATCAAAAAAAAATGGGAGGCTGACACCCAATACTTCGTTAATTGGAGAAAGCCTTATCTTCTTTATTCATAATAATTCAAAGGCCTAAGAACAGACAACAGCTCCTTATTTTGTTGTGCCTCCACTTATCCACTTATCAATAGCTTCCTTGTCGAATCTCCATACCCTTCCTATACGGATTGCAGGAATTTTGCCTTCTGCAGCATACTTGCAGATAGTGATTTCATGTAACTTTAGGTATTTTGCGACTTCTTTGGTTGTCATAATCTCTGGCATAATAAGCTCCTTAAATCTTTAGATCTATTCCGTGAATTTCTTGGCATGCTGAACAATATCAGATAGCCATTTGAATTAAATTTTAGTGCTGAAAAACTTTAAAGTCAATAAAAAATCTGTTAATAGTCAATCAAAATATCTTAACTTTTTATATTTAACTTGTATTGCATTTTTCCAAGCTCGATTCTGGTCAATTATGATAACCTCGTAAAGAGTCGCTTTAGCCTTTTTCCTTTGTGGAGGAGAGTTGCTCCTCCTCCACCTTCACCTAAGGCCGGGGATTACTCCCGCCTTGCGGGACCTGTTGATGGACCTTTGACAAGTCCATCAATTAAAGATAGGAAACAGTCATGAAACTCAAAATAGTCATCCTCTTTATTTTCTTTACAACAATCTTCCTTGGAATCTGATGCGGATTGGATCACGTCATGATGCATTTTGGGAAGGATATAGCCCTTGCAAGCGTTGTAGACCGTGAGATCATTTGTGGGACCCAAATCGAGGGGTAAGGGATTTCTTAATAATGGCCTTATTATATGCACCCATGATATCCCTGCGAGTTAAAATTCCTAACAATCGTGATGTATCATCTGGGGACACAACAGGCAAAATAGAAAAATCCTTTAAAGCGATTTTCTCTAAGGCATTATAGAGGTTGTCATCAAGTGATACGGTAACCACATTCGTAGTTGCTATCTCTTTGACCACAACCAGATCTTTCAAATTTTCATCAAAAAGCGCATCACGATAATCAAGGAATGAGAGTATACCTGTCAGAGCTCCCAACTCATTTACGACAGGAAAACTATTGTATTTACTCTTTGATATCTTTTCAGCCAATTTCCTTAGGGTTAGATCCTCCAGTATGGTTTCTGGTTTGGGATTCATAACATCTTTTACGAATATTGACTGCAAGACATTGAGCTCTTTTCCCGCTTTGATGTTTACTCCCCTCCTTGTCAGTTTTAAGGTATAAATAGATGCATTCAACATCTGGCGAGCTGCCAGGGAGCTTATGATACATGCAATCATAAGTGGAAGGATAATTTTGTAATCGCCGGTCATCTCAAAGAGCATTAATATGGCAGTTAATGGGCCATGAGTGGTTCCACTCACCACAGCTCCCATACCCACAATGCTATAGGCCCCGGTAGAAGCTGTCACTCCAGGAAAAATATTATGTACAATTGTCCCGAAAAAACCACCTGCCATAGCTCCAAGGAAAAGTGATGGTGCAAAGATTCCACCGGAGCCGCCTGAACCGATGGTTATAGATGTAGCAAGGATTTTGCACAGGACTAAAAAAAACATAATCCACCAGGGAAGCAACTGCATAACAGCTAAATCGATGGACCCATAACCCACTCCTAAAATGTGAGGAAAAAGAAATCCTATAGCGCCCAGAATGAGACCACCGATGGCAGCCTTTAGATATTCGGGGAATTTTAAACTGTTGAAGATATCTTCAAAGCGATAAAGCACAATAGTGAAAGTAACGGACACAAAGGAGCAAAAAATCCCCATCATAACATACAGAGGAAATTCCCAGGTGCTGATTAGTTGATAGACAGGGACAAAAAATGCAGGAGAATCTCCAAGGAAATAGCGTGAAACAGCCGTAGCCGTAACTGATGATATGACAATGGGGCTAAACGTAGATAGGCCAAAATCACCGAGAATGATCTCAAGGCCAAACATTGAACCAGCTATAGGGGCATTGAAGGTTGCAGCAATACCAGCGGCGGCTCCGCAGCCCACCAGCGTTCTCATTCTATCGGCCGAGATCTTTAGCAACTGACCGATAGTAGATCCAATACCCGAACCTATTTGGACAATCGGTCCTTCCCTTCCAACAGAGCCCCCAGTACCAATACAGATAGCAGATGCGAGTGACTTTATAAAAACGATTCTCTTTCGTATTATTCCGCTTCTTAGGGCAACGGCTTCCATTACTTCTGGGACACCATGCCCTTTGGCTTCTCTGGCAAAAAAATAGACAAGCGGCCCTAACA
The DNA here is from genome assembly GCA_964423495.1 of uncultured Desulfobacteraceae bacterium. Classification (GTDB taxonomy): domain Bacteria; phylum Desulfobacterota; class DSM-4660; order Desulfatiglandales; family Desulfatiglandaceae; genus CAYRFN01. The sequence continues at coordinate 5,253 of CAYRFN010000061.1, read as the reverse complement.
CCAACCCGCCTGCAGCAGGGACACATATACGAAGATACCATGGGATTGATTGAACCACCTCAATTAGATTTTCCTCAGACCCATAAGATATAGACTGAAAAAAGCCTATTAAATGGCGAAAACCAACTGCCCCTAAACCCCCAGCTAACCCCACAATAACAGCCAGAATAGCCATTGTGGTATTCTCGCTGGTTTTTAATAAACTGAAATCTATTTTTTTGGGGAAAGATTGATGTGGCACTTTTTAGGTAGGATATTTAAAACAAAAGTTAAATTTATTGATAATTATTTAATTGTTTTAAGCTTGGCTTCGGCAATTTTTGCTTCGCTTGAGTTAGGATATTTTCTTATAATCTTTTTTAATAATAATTTCGAACTGATATTGTCTTTTATTTCGAAAAATGCAAGTGCCTGTCGAAGCATTGCATTGGGCACTTTGTTCCCTTCGGGATATTTTTTTATTACTTCCTGATAAGCAAGGACTGCCTGCTCGTACTGTTTCAAGGCCATATAACATTCGCCTATCCAGAATTGAGCATTATCTGCGAGATCTGATTTGGGATATCTCTTTAAAAAGTCTTTAAAGCCAATAACGGCTTTCTCAAATTCCTCCTCTCGGTATTTTTCAAGTGTCAGTTCATAGAGCTCCTTCTCACCCGAAACAGACTTTGTTTCAATATCCTGAGGAATATGAGTTGGTACTCTGGTTCCCGTTGGACCTATTTGCTGGTCTTGTTTCACAAGCGCTTTCGATGGCTCGAGACGCAGATATTCGTGAAGCTTTTTTACCACTAAATCCAATTCATCAATACGCTGATTGAGGTCAGCCAGCCTCGTATTTATCATATCCTGTTCAGTTGTATCTCTTTCAACGGCTCGCTTAACTAAAAGTCTGTTGTCGTCTACACGTCCTGATAGGCCTTGTATTTCCCCTCTTATATTATCGATTTCGACTCCTACTTCAGCCTGCTCCTCGCGAATCGACTTTAGTCTTGATTCAAATTCACTACGAATCGACTTTAGTCTTGATTCAAATTCACTACTGAGTTTGTCAACTCGCGAATTAAGGGCCACAATTTGATCATTGAGTCGTAGAATGTCCCTTTCGATTGTTGTACAGGAAGAAAACAGAATAAGGACAAAAATAAACAATCCAGCCTTAGCAATCATATTCGTACCTAATTCTCGTCTTACTTAAATAGCTCCAGAATATATAAGCCGACCTCTCCCCCATAACTCTCTCTTGGGAGAGAAAGGCGGGTTTAAAATAGGTCGGCTCTTTTAGCTTATACCTAATATATTCGAAGATAATATTTGCCTAAGATTTGATCATCGAACAATTTGGTTATTTAGTCAACTTAAACTCATCCCGTCTATTTTTTGCCCAGGCTTCTTCGTCATGTCCAGGATCTGCCGGTTTTTCTTCCCCATAGCTGACGGTTGAAATACGATCACCTGAAATACCTAATGCTACAAGAAAATTCTTGGCAGCATAGGCCCTTCTCTCGCCCAGGGCTAAATTGTATTCCTGGGTGCCTCTCTCGTCACAATGACCATCTATGCGGACCGAATAGGAAGAGTTTTTGTTAAGCCAATCTGCTTTTTCCTTTAAATTGTCCTTGGCCTCAGGTTTCAGTTCGGATTTATCAAAATCAAAATAGATGTTTTCAGATTCAAATGCAAGGATCTCTTTGGCCAGTCTCTGGGCCTTCTCAATCTCACGTTGCCTCGCCTCACGTTGCCTCGCCTCACGCTCTGCAGCCTCCTTAGCTTTTTCAGCGTCTGTTTTTTCTTTCGTTACAGCAGATGGTTTTGTTGGGGCCTGTGAGACCTTCACCTGCTTTTTTGCACACGATGTCATCAATAACATGGATGTACATATAAACGCCAAGGCTATCAAACAAAACATTATTTTTTTTCTCATACTCCTTTTCCTCCTCAGTTATTATGTTTATCAATAAACTACACCTGAATCCTAACGGCTGTCCTTTTCAATTTATCTAATGAATTTAAATTAAGGCCATTTACCCTAAATTGCCACATATTGCAAGAAAAATTTGTTAATTCTCAAATATATTTTTTTATTAGCACTTCCTTTTCATAATTTCAAGGGTTTATTGTCGAATAATGAGGATTTGAAAAAATTAAATAATTAATCACGTAAAAAAGTTTGTATTCAGTTGGAATACAGCCAGTTTAGGAATCTCGTTTCCTTGGTCTGTTGTTTTGTATATTGACGGCTCATGCCAGAGCAAAGATGCCAAATTTTTTGAATATTACCAAGAAATTAAGGTGCCCAAGAGGGAGCGGTTTGATTTCCCTTCAAAGAGGTTATCCTCCTCTGATTTTGCCCGTTCCCAGTCATGATATATAAATGATAACGACCGGTTCTATTCGAGCTAAATACAATGTACCTCCCATCAGGAGACCAGCAAGGATCTTCATTATTGCCTTGGTTCTCGGTCAATCTTCTCAATTTGCTTCCATCGGCATCCATGGACCAAATGTCAAATTGCCCATCACTCATTGAGGTGAATGCAATTCGATTCAAAGATGACCATGATGGAGAAGTATTATAGTTTCCATCGAAGGTCAACCTCTCTTGTGTTCCGCGAATAAGATCAAGGACATAAATTTGTGGAGATCCGGATCGGTTTGAAACGAATGCGATCTTATCCCCGTCATGGGAAAAAGAGGGCGAAACATCAATTCCCCAGTGAGAGGTCAGCTGTTCAATAATCTTCCCATTTAAGTCAATCGTATAAATATTAGGATCACCCTTTCGGCTTAATGTTAATGCCACCTTCTTGCCATCAGGAGCCCAAGATGCGCCAATATTTAACCCTGATCTGGCTGAAATTCGCTTATTGGTGCCCGATACAATGTCCTTCATATAAAGCATGGGGCCGCCATCTTTATAGGAATTATACATTATTTTCTTTCCATCAGAAGACCATCTGGGGAGCAGAGCAATACTTCTGTCGGAAGTTATTCGTTTTAAATTATATCCATCGTAATCGCATATATAAATCTCTTTATGTCCTGAAGCATTTCCTACGAAAGCCAGTTTTGTAAGGAAGATTCCCAGATGACCGGTTAATTTTTGGATAATATCATTGCCAAGTCGGTGCATCAGATGACGGTAATGGCTGATATCTCCCAAGGCCCTTTTGCCAAGAATCTGTCTACCCCAGAAGACATCATACAGCCTCATTTCAACTTCCAAGCTATGGCCTATACACACATAACTGCCCTTCAAAAGAAGTTCTGCACCAATTACAGACCAGTCCTTAAAGTGAATGTTTTCCACGGTCAGCGACGCATCCTTTTCCTCTAAAAAGGCCTCTTTATCCATGGGGCTAAAATAGCCACTGAGATCAAGGTCATTTGATATAATTCCCGGCAGCCTGGTTGATAGTTCTGGGTGCTCATTGTCTCTGGTCAAATTCTTAAAATCTGGGATGGCAATATTGAATTTTCGAAGTGAAGGTGCGTTTATATCTATATAAATTCGGCCAAAACTCTCCCCTGAAAAGTAAAATAAAATAACAAGTAATATCCCAAACCGAATAATGGAGAACCCGACGCTCTTTATGTACAATGGAATACGCAATATCAAATACATAGGAACAGAAGCCTTCAGAAGCTTAGTCCTCTTCCAGATCCCTGAGATTGAAGTTGATTTCAATTTCGTCATAAGTCTTTCTATAGCCTTCAGGGAATTGGGGCAGGGGGTCTGACCGCTCAATGGCCCTTGAGACTGATTGATCAAAAATAATGTCGGATGAATGTTTCTTGAACCAGGATTTTAGGATGGTACCGTTGTTATTGACCTTTACAATGACTATGGCTTCAAGGTCTTTCCGGCTCTTAGGACTGATAAGGGCAACAGGGTAGGACCAGTTGCTTTTGATCTTATTTTCGACCTCCATCTGGTAGATCCTGATAGTTATTCCGCTATCCGCATCACCCCGTCCGATTCCTCCTCCAGCCGCTCCCTTAAATTTTGTTTCGAGCTTTGAGATTGCCTGATTGACAGGATCTTTATTTTCCGATTTGACCTTCCTATCAACTCTCAACACTGCTTGGTCTATAAGCTTACTGGGAGATACCTCGGGTTTTTTGGCCTTTTGGCTTTTCTTTGTTACAACCCTTTTAGCAATTACTATTGGCTTTTCTTTCTTTTTTGGCTGACTAATTCGCTTGGCTTGAAGGGCTTTTTCTGAAAGTGGCAGATTTTTGCCATTCACAGCTTTAGCATGTGTCTCTGCCTTCAATGGCCCACCTGTTGGCATTTCAACTAGATCGACCTCGTAAATTGCGCCTCCAATTCTCCTGGTGGGCATGTGTTCTGGAACGAACAAGATCACGGAAAAAATCACCAAATGAAAGGCAGCGGATAGGATGAGCATTTTCCGCCATGTTGGCTCCATTAACTCGTCAGAATTGGATTCAACCCATAAGGCTTCCATTGTAATCAGTCCACTGGTTCGGTTACCATACCAAGTTTATCAATACCGGCCCTTTTAACCCTTGCAACAACTTTAATGACAAACCCGTATGAGACATCTTTATCTGCCTTCAACAAAATTTCCTTATCTCTACGATTTTCGAAGATCTTTTTGACCTTTGTCTCAAGGTCATTGATCTCGATCCTATGGTTTTCTATAAAGATCTCTCTTTTTTTGTTGACGGTTAATATCAAAGGCTCATCCTTCGTTTTTATATGCCTGGTTGTGGTCTTTGGAAGATTGACCTCCACCCCTTGCATCATCATGGGGGCGGTCACCATAAAAATTATGAGGAGTACCAGCATCACGTCCACGAGGGGAGTGACGTTGATATCAGACATTAATCTCTTGTTATTAATTTCTTGGTTCATGACTTTAGCTTTTCCAAAATACTATTGATGCATCCTAATTACGGCTATGTGTCCAAATTTTTTGGTAATGTTCAAAAGGCTTCGCATTTAGAAGGACATGGGACTCTCTTTTCAGAAAACGAAAAATTGGTTGCTGGTTGTTTGAGTTAAGTTGCTTCTCAGGCGGGCGGCAATTTACTGAGGTTGATGCCATAGCCACCATACAGGCAAAGTACTGACTTAACCCTCCGCCCGCCATAGCGCAGTGATGTCCCTTCGGCCTTGCAGTTGACGTCTCGTTTTTGAAAAGAGAACCCCATGTCCTGCCATGGCTAAACTGCGACTTTCTTAAAAGAGAGTCCCATGCCCTTCTTAAAGAAATCGAAAGGCAC
>CAYRFN010000060.1:0-20752 GCA_964423495.1 uncultured Desulfobacteraceae bacterium | reverse complement strand
TTTGAAATCACTACATATTCCCCTTATTTTTATCAACTAATCTGGAGATGATCCGTATTTTTTAATTATTCCTTATGTCTTCTTATCGTTAAAGGATATTTAACTAAATGAAACGCTTCATCGATCAAGAATTATTAAAATGGAAACATCGTAAGCGACGAAAACCTCTTATAGTCCGTGGAGCAAGGCAGGTTGGCAAGACCTATTCCATAAGGTCTTTTGGGGAGAGCTATTTCGATATGTTTGTACTGGCGGACATGGAAAGAAACCCGGAGCTGCATCGCATATTTAGCGGTAAATTAGACGCGAAGCAGATCATCGCAGATCTGGAAATCCTCCTCGGGCAGAAAATTCGACCCGGGAGAACCCTGCTTTTTATGGATGAAATTCAGGCATGTCCAAGGGCAATTACCGCCCTTCGTTACTTGTATGAGGAGATGCCTGATCTGCATGTGATTGCAGCGGGTTCTCTTTTTGAATTTGCCATGAAAGATATATCATTCCCTGTTGGAAGGGTACAGTTCATCCAACTATACCCCCTTTGCTTTGTTGAATACCTTTTAGCAATCGGTCATGACGAAGGAGCAGGAACCCTTCTTGAACCCCCAAAAGCGGTTTCAGAGCCGGTGCATGAGTTTCTATGTGAAGAACTCCGGAGATATTTTTTTATTGGCGGAATGCCGGAAAGTGTCCTCTCTTATGCAGAAACAGGGTCCATGCAGGAGGCATTTGAGGTTCAGGCCGAGATCTGTGAAACCTACCGGATGGATTTCGCAAAATACCGTCCTCAGGTAAACAAAGATTGTCTGAATGCAGCATTAACATCCGTATCGCAAAGTGTGGGACAGCAGATAAAATATTCAAGGCTCGCTACGGGCTTTTCAAGCCCGACTTTAAAAAAGGCATTTGATCTGCTTTCTATGGCAAAGATTATTACGAAGGTCCCTTCTGCTGACCCTTCAGGCTTGCCCCTTGGCGCTTCATCTTCCGAAAAAGTATTCAAAGGCCTGATGGTTGATGTAGGTCTCATGCGTTATCTTACAGGGATGCCTGTAGATGTCGAATACCAAAGGGCGGAATTACTCAATATTTATCAAGGCGGTATGGCAGAACAATTTGTCGGCCAAGAAGTGCTTTTGTCCCAAAACGGCAGCCTTCATTACTGGTCAAGACGAGCAAAAAGCAGTTCTGCGGAAGTCGATTATCTGGCCGTTATTGACGGCAAAATCTATCCGATTGAGGTAAAAAGCGGTCCTTCTGGAGGACTTAAAAGCCTACACCTCTTTTTAAAGACCTATCAGAACTGCCCGAAGGGGATCGTTTTTTCCACAGGACCCTATAGGGAATTGGCTGAAGAACGTATCTCCTTTGTGCCGTTATATTATGCGTTTTCTGCAACCGGAGGTAAGGTTGTTTTGTAAGTGAGATAGGGAAGCCGGTGTCAAGGGGGGGGTGGGACAGTAAAAAGAGTTAAGCCAACATAATGAATATAGTAGTCTTTTCATTAAAAGCCAATTCGTTTAAATTTTAATAATTGAATAGTTATTGCAAAATTACCTTGTAATTTTGCAATTAAAAGGTATATCCGTCTACTGGAATTGTCGTTTCAGTGCTACTTAGTGCCGCCGTATTTTATAAACATCGGCAAACGCTTAATTAAAAGCCCAAAAATATATTTTCCGGATGTTGGGCTGAACCAGCTGATATTGGGCGAGGCGGCAATTGATTCCGGCGCATCTTATGAAACCTGGGTTTTTTTAGAGCTTCTTAAATGGAAACAGTTGCAACCTGTGGAACCTGAAATTTTTTTTATCGGACTTCAGCCGGAATGGAAATAGATTTCTTGATAACGGGAAAAGACAAAGTCCTTCCTATTGAGGTTAAACTTTCTGCAAACGTCGCACCCGCTGACGCCCGGAGTATTCAATCTTTCATGGCTGATCACAAAAAGAACGTTCCGCTGGGAATTATCGTCTATTCGGGCAAAAATATTGTAGAAATCAGGGAAAATATATGGGGTGTTCTGGACTGGTTACTTTTCGGAGGTTTTTAATACAAAGAAATTTTATGCATGCTTCCGGTTAGCGATTCAGAAAATAACACGCTGGCGGAATCCCAATATTCACTGATTAAAGGGGTCCTTAAATAATCAAATATCAACACGCTGAAATAAAATTATTTGATAATTTAAAGATGTCCCTCAAGGCAGAAATGCAGCCTGATATACCTGGGCATTTATAACCAACTATGCCCATAATCTCCCATTCTATATGATTTAAATCTGAAGGGATGATTATGACAGACATGAAGCTGTCCTCTCCATCAACAGATTTCGATTCAACAATTCTTACCATGAGTCATCAAATAGCATTGGGGGGAATCGCCGCCCCGGTGTGGACCTCCAGGTAGTTGATACCTTTGATCTCTCGGGTAAGTTTTTTTGCTTTTTCCGCCAGCCCGGCCGCGAATCGGGCCTTGACCTTGGTATAAATCAGGACATTGCCATACTCGGCTTTCACAGCAATACCCGGATAGTCATGTATCAGGGCCGCCTTTATCTGACTCGCCAGCGCCAGATCGTCCAATTTTTGCTGGGATTCTGTGGTGGTCCTGAATTGCGGCAGGTCCGCAGCCAGGCAAATAAAGCCCACCACATCGGCGACTGTAAGCTTATTAATGTGGAACACAAGGTCATAAAGGGAGCTGTCCCAGGGGTCCACCCCATAGAGACTCTGGGTCCATTTTCGCCGTTCCTGGTCATCGCTGACAATCATAGCCAGAGCTTCCTGTTTAGGAACCCTCTCACGTTCCATCTCACTGCGTATGCGGTCGTCCAGATCGGCGATGATTCGTACTTTGAGCACATGGGGCACATTTTTGAGCAGGATATGCCCGGCCAGACCATGGTAGACGACGTTGTCCTTTTGCACGTCGGAGGTGAGCGCACTTTGGTAATAGGCCACGAAACGGGTTTTGTCGTGACCGAAGCGCTCCAGAATCGAAGGTGCATCGTGTATGGCTTTAATCATCTTAATCTCAGGAATGTGGTAATGCTCACTTGCGTCAAGAATCACCTCACGACTTAAGCACTGATAACCCAACCGTGCCGCCACCGTCTCAGCCACTTCCTTCCCTTTACTGTAAGAGCCCCGTGATATTGTTATAATCGGCATGTTTCCTCTCCTGTCTGTTAAATTTTGGATAACACCAATAAATTAACCCTGACATCACCAGGATGAAGGGGTTCGTAAACCAAGGTTCATAATTTCTATCTTTCAGGCGTCGTCATAGGCCGGGGTCGCCTTAAAGATAGAAGAAGTAAGTCATTGCTACCAGGATCACGATATAGATCAGACTCAGGAATCCTCCGATCTTGATGTAGTCCCTGGTTCGGTACTCCCCGGGTCCCATGTACAGAGCGTTTACCTGATGGGTAGGCAGGATAAAGGAATTGGAAACCCCGATGCCGACGACAACGGCAGCCACTCGAGGATCGATTCCAATCTGGTTGGCTAAGGAAATACCCAGGGGAACGAGCAAGGCACAGGCTCCGACGTTCGAAATAACCATGGTAAAACAGCAACATAAGCATGCGAGAACGACTAAAAGCAGCAGTGGAGAAATGAAACGGCCAAGGCCGAAGACAATGCCTTTTGCTATCCATTGGGCGGTCCCTGTCTGATCTACAGCCATCCCCAGCGGGATAAGCCCGCCCAGCAGGAATACAGTGCGCCAATCCACCGCGCGGTATGCTTCACTGATCGTCATAACCTTACTTAAAATCATACCCAGGGCCCCCACCATAAGGCAAAGCGACAAAGGAATGGGGTTATAAGGTCGTTTTTGAAAATAAAAACTCGATATGACCATCAGAAAAAGGGCGATCAAAAAGCATATTAAGGCCTTTTTCGCTTTTTCCGGTTTGTGAAACTCTTTCTCAAATGGCGAGATGATAATGAAGTTTTGGTGAAAATCTTGCAAAGTATGGAATTGTTCCCAGGTTCCATGGACAAGAACCATATCACCGGATTGTAGCGGTAAATCAGCCAGTTCACGATAATAGGTCTTGCCAGCCTGATGGACCGCGAGTGCGGTCACTCCAAAAGTCTCACGGAAGCGGATTTCTTTGATCGTTTGGCCGATTATACTAGAACGGGGAGAAACTACCCCCTCAACCATTCCAGCTATGGAAGGGTTGAACATACTATTTTTGAAAAGTCGTGGTTCTTCCCTTAGAACCAGCCCGTAATCCCGGACGAAATCCTGGACGGTTTTCTCTGGGCCATAGACACACAACGTAAAGCCGGCCCGAATATTGCTGTTCGGAAGAGGGGCGATATTTTGTATACCGTCATCCTTGGCGGAAGCCACGATGTTCACCAGGTAACGCCGCCGAATGTTTACAATCTCCTGAGGACCCTTCCCTGGTCTATAATTTTCAGGCACATAAATCTCATAGGGTCCATTGATTAAGGGGTAGGAACTGAGAAATTCATTTTGAGCGGCACCGCCTGGATTGTTTTGTAAATCTGTCTGGGGCACAGAAGTCTTGGCGAGCATACGCATTCCAGCCGTAGAGAGATATGCGATCCCTCCGATAACGAGGGCCATGCCTATAGGTGTCAGTTCCAGGAAACCAAACTTGGGCATTCCCTGCGGCAGAGTATCGTTAAGCAGAATAAGAGGACTCGTACCAATCATCGTTAAAGTACCGCCAAGAATAGCGGCCATTCCTATCGGCATGAGGACACGGGAAATGTGGATTTTAAGTCTATGGGAGGCAACTAATCGGATAGCGGGTAAAAAGAGCACGGCGGCGCCGGTATTTTGCATAACGCTAGATATGGTTGCAATTAAAGTAGAAAATATCACTACCAGCCGGTTGGAGCTCTTGGTGACAAATCCCATCAGAGGCTGAAGGATACGGCTGACCAGACCGGCCCGGTTTAGACCGTAACTTATAATCATGACCCCTATAATGGCCACTACCGCATTACTGCTAAGACCTCGAAAAGCATCATGGGCATTTAGCAACCCCAGCTCGGGAAGCAAAACCATCATCAGGATGGCTACAACGTCTACACGCACCCACTCCATAATAAAGAGAAAGACTACAATTGCAACCACTATCAGCATGAGGAGCTTGGTCCTGAGATGAGTGTCAACTTCAAAAGGCAGCGTCGCAATACCCATGTCATGAACCTTTTGTCCGTCCGGAGTGATTAGCTCCGCAGATATATCCAACCAAAGAGAGTGCTTCCCTGTCTTTGTGCCGGATTTGACGGTGTACTCTATTTTCTTTTTTATAGGTTGAGAACTATCTGTTTCCGGAGATGTAAATTTTACCAAAAGGTGATGATAGGGCCTGTCCGGACGGGCCCTGTCCATGAAAGCAATCCCACTCTGCGGGGGAGTGGATATCCATATGATTAACGGAGTTGCGGCGTTCCGATCCCATGCCAGCGTTCTGTCATGGGCATTTTTCGGGTCATTCGGAGAGGCCTCGATTTCAAAACTTCCGGTTTCACCGGCAACCAGTGCCCGGAGGGGAAGTTTCATCCGAAAGGAAATGTAACGGGGCCCTCGTGAAGGGATAAATCCCGTGACGGTTTTCCGCTCCGGTAGTCGGGACAAATTTTTGGAATGGACGACTTGAGTATCACCGTCTGAAGTCAAACTTCCAAGAAAAACAGCCATGACAGCCAAACAGGTTATAAAAATGATCCTCTTGTGCGAATAGACAGACCTCATGCTGATTGTCGGCTCACGTCACGCATTTCCGCTACGGTTTCGAAATCCTCTATATCTTCAAGCAACTCTTGAATTTCACTACAACCCATCTCAAAAATGACGTAAAAAGATGATGGCACATCCAAGTTGGACCATACCGAGGAAATTCTCGGCATGATATTCGTATCTAACCACTATTCGCCTGAAATTCTGTAGCCAGGCAAATAGAGGTTCAATCTTCCAGTGTCGTTTATAACGTCTGAGTTTACAGCCCACGAAAAACAAATTTATCAGGATCCAACGCCTTTCCCTCAGACATATGAAGCTTCCGGCTCATCTCCGCCTTCCGCCTCTTGCTTTCCCTAAGCCCTATCAGCTATTACCTGCAAGCTAATCCTCGCACCCTTTCATTTATCCCGAGCTTGGTCGAGGGACCTTTCACCTTTACCCGATGTTTTGGAAAGGATTGACATGACCATGCTGTTCTCTTGGTACTCTTATATTAAAGATCACTTCTTCAACACCTTCAACTTGCATTGCGATTGTGTTTATCTGAGCTTTGTTTTTGGCTAGTGGAGATGGTTATTACGGACATAATAACTCCTTATTTTTAACTGTTGATGATCATTAATAACCAAAACACTTTTCAGTCATTTTGCATAGGTTGTTCCTGAGAACGGGCGTATGCCGGTGGATGACCAGGTAATAGACAGCTTTTTTTACAGTATTTGGTTGATCTAGTAAATACCAAAATTCTCTTTATCTCATCCATCATAATCCTCTTTTGAATATATTACACAGTTTTCAAATAAATTTCAATTACTTCCGGGACCGCAGATACGGCCCTGGCGCATCAAATGATTTTACTTTACAACAACCTGTACATAGCCGGTCTGCCCTGTATTGTGATCCAGGGCTAACACCGTGATGAGGGCATTAGGAGCAGTGGAACTAACAAGGTCGACGAAGCCCTGCACACCGTCAACATTCTGACCGTTGACCTGGAGGATGATATCGCCCACCTCAAATCCCACTTTTGCGAGGGGACCCTCTGGGTCCAGCCAGAGGATCGCTATACCCTGTTGAGGATCTATATGATAGTCTTTTGCCTCTTTCGGAGTTATAGGCCGAACCTCCGCTCCCAGTCTATTCTTAAGGCGGGTAGCCAGTATCTTGGCGGCATCTTCCATATTCCCGATTTTAACACTAAAGTCTTGTCTTTCCCCTTTTCGCAGCACGGTTACTCTGACCTCCTGACCGATTGGCGTGTTGGCCGCCCGGTTTCGAAGGTCGCTTGTATGCAGGATCTCCTTATCTTTGAAGACAATCACAATATCGCCTCTTTTAAGGCCAGCCTTGTCGGCCGGTCCTCCCTTAACAACATCAGAGATCAAAGCACCATGAGGGGTATCCAGACCAAAGGATTTGGCCAAGTCAGGTGTTAGTTCCTGAATGCTGACACCCAACCATCCGCGTGTCACCTTGCCGTGGGCAATGAGCTGCTTGGCCACATGCAAGGCCATGTTGCTGGGAATGGCAAAGCCGATTCCTTCAAAACCCCCGGATTGTGATGCGATAGCCGCATTGACACCGACCACCTCTCCCTGAAGGTTCAAAAGCGGTCCGCCGCTGTTTCCCGGGTTGATGGCCGCATCCGTTTGAAGAAAGTCCTGATAGCTGCTGGGATCGGTTATGCCTTGTCTATGTTTCGCACTGATGATCCCCTGGGTCACGGTTTGATCAAGACCTCTTGGATGACCTATGGCAACAACCCACTCTCCCACCTTCACCTGATCGGAATCCCCAAAGGTGACATGGGGCAGCGGTTTTTCTGTCGATACTTTAATAACCGCCAAATCCGTTTTAGGATCCGTACCGATCAGTTCGGCCGGATATTGTTTGCCATTGGAAAGCAGAACATTGATCTTGCTCGCTCCACCAGCCACATGATTATTGGTGAGAATGTGGCCCTGTGCATCCATTATGATACCGGTGCCTAGTCCTTTCAATTCCCGTTTAAATTTCTTAGGCATACTCGGGTTGCCAAAGAAATAATGAAAGAAAGGTTCGTTTTCGAAAGGCAGCAATGGATTAGCCACTTCCTGACGCTGTGTGACCTCAATATGCACCACGGCCGGTATATCCCGTTCTGCCACATGAGAAATTGCCGTTCTCAGATCTAATGCAGAATTGGACACTTCAGCACTCTTTGAAAACGCCATAAAAGGAAGGGTTAGTAAAATTCCCACAATGAATATGGTTAACAACCAATGTCGATAGTGATAAACGAATTTGTTCATAATTTTCCCCTTTGTTATCTAATTTTTGTTTTTGGTGTTTTAAATAGCCTTATTTTTCTTGATAGATATATGATGATTTCTCGTCCGTCTTAGTTTTTCTCCTAGTTCTTCAAAGTGACAACGACCTTTGGGACATTTTCCGCAAACCTCCAGGCTTGAGTTAATAACCATGTAAAATGCCCCCCTGCCTTTTTTTAAGAGCCTTTCTCGCGCATGCTTGTACTGCAGAGCGCATGCCTCTTTTGTGATTCGAAGATTTCCCGGTTGTCGGGTACATTGGATCAGTTCCAATTCAAACACCTCCTTTATAACGTGCTCACGACAGTCAAATACCCTTTATGTCTTCGTTTGACGTGAGAGCCTTCGTATACATTCTGAAAGTTTCCCCCGTGATGAGGTCTTTCTGGATTCGGTTGATCGGTTTCCTGAATCCGCCCCAATACGTATCTAATTGTTTCATTTGATCAGGAAAAATCAGGGTACATCCAAGCAGGGTTCTGATCTTTTTAAGTTCATTGAGTAAGTTGTAGAGGGTTAGAAATGTTAGATGAAAACGGTTAAAATTTTGCCAGGTGCTATGGTTCTGATATGTTTGGCCCATAAGTGTGATACAATCAATCTCCATGATGATCACCTCGGACTCTAACTTTTTCAGATATTCGGTTATCTTCGCCAAGTCATTGATCTTGCGCTCCCTGACCCAGTTACAGTACTCTCTTTCCGTCATTTCCAGATCCTCCTGGAATATTTCCGTGTCGACCAAAAGTGTCCGGATGTCTTTCTTTAAGTCAAGACACATGACATTGCTCCTTTTCATTCAATCATTAAACCATGCTTTCCTGCCTTAATTGATTCTATTATATACACCGAACTTTTCATAAGCCTTTCGGGAAGATTACAAATCTGTAAGGTTTTAAAATAATTTACAAATCAGTAACTTGGGTGGATGGTGATAATCGTAAACATTGAATAGGGTATCATATTATTAGTACCGCTGTCGATTACGGAATAATCGTACGGAATAATCGTAATCATGGCGGTGTGAGGGATGTGGTATAATTGATCAGTATATGATAAAGACAGCAAGAACACACGCCAAAACCAGGCTTTCCAATCCCTCTATGACAAATAAGTTCTTAATCACCAGGAATGAAATCATGCCGACCAAGTGCGATCCTTCATCGGCTGTCTGAAGCACCTACTTCAGGGGGTATTAATCTTTAACTCCAGCGGCTTTGAATCCATGAATTCGCGCACGTGATAGGAGGTCAGAAGATCCTCCTCGGTGACATCCTTGCCCGATGCACAGATGAGTTCATTGCCCGATTCGTCAGGTTTTGCATGGGTTCTTTTCATTTGAGGTGTTCCTGAATTTGCTCTACATTCTTAATGAATCGCCCGCAATCGATTTCAAGGTGGTAAAAGGTGCTGCGACCAATGTATGCCTCTTTCAAGGTAGATCTGGCCTTCTTGAGATCACGGAATAGGGCGTCCAGACAGACAAAGAACTGATGGAAATCATCAAAGACAATCTTGGTGTCCTCTTTCGCTTGGCAGCCAGCGGAAGTACAGTCTGCCATCATAAGACTCGCGTCAATCTCTACCACCTTGACACTCTCAAGAAGATCTGCCAGTTCCATCTCTCCACGTTTGGCGGTCCATTTCGCGTAATCATCCTCCAGCCGTTTAAGGCCCTGTCTAATTGTCTCAGTGTCATCCATGAGTTTTCTGGTGTCTTTCTGTAGAACAGGATTCATAACTTACCCTCCTTTTTATCCTGTAGGGTTTCCCAGAGTATATTGAAACCTGGACTGGCTTCTGATTTAATAAAACTTTTGTCTCAAGTATATATATTGTGGCGCGGCCCATAAGTTCGGCTACGTTCTGATCTCCTGGAGCATAAGGACCAGATATGAAATGGCAAAACATACCAGTGTCAGGGAAATCAGGATCACGATATAGGGATACACCACAAGAATGCTCTGCCCCAGAGGCAGTGGATTCTGAAAGCGGCCAGCCGAAAGCTTTTCCATGGGTCCCATGAGCACAAGCGCTTCCGTTGTCTTTCTCATTGGATCGATGATGGTAGCCGAGGCATTGGTATATAGAGACATGGGTGAGAAAAGCGAAATAAATTGCTTTACCCGGATATTTCTCACCGCGGCCTCCGTGCTTTTGCTCCCCTGCGCATCCACCGGCGCCACCATATCGGCCAGCACACTGGTCCCCAGGGACACAAAGAAGGACAGGAATATCCACAGTGCAATCGCTGCCAGGGCCGAGGTGGCGATGCTCCTGAAAAAGATCGAAAAGAGGATGGATAACCCCAGCCAGAAGGAGATATAAAAGATACTGATGATAATATAAATGAACAGACGCCATACCTCTTCCATTCCGGGAACAACCCCCAATAGCAGCAAGCCGAGCCCCGAGATCACCAGCACGATGGATGCCAGTATGATGCTGATTGTGGTAACTCCGGCAAGAAATTTCCCGTTAATGACCGAATCCCGATAGATGGGCTGGGAGACGATTTTAATCAATGTCCCGTCTCCCCTTTCACGGTTAATGGTATCAAAACCCAGGACTATACCGATGAGCGGCCCAAAAAAGGCCACAAATTGCACCATGGAAAACAGGGCGCCCGTGGTATTGAAGAGCATGAGAAAGACAAATTTCGGCTTGGCCACGCCCTCCAGGCTCTCTTTGAGATTGATTCCCGCCATATAGCTTGTGATAAAACTGACCATGGCAATCAGCGCAAAGAGGATCACAAATCGGTAGCTGCTGAAATGATCCGACAGCTCCTTTCGATAAACCGCAGAGATACCTTTCATGATCAAACCTCCTGAAAGTATTTCATGTAGATTTCTTCGAGGTTATATTCTTTTCCGCCCACTCCAAATTTTTCCTTGGCCAGGGTATCAATAGAATCCTCTGCGACCATCTTGCCCTTAATCATAATCCCGACGCGATGAGATATCTTTTGCACCTGTTGCAGATGATGCGACGAGAGGAGCACGCTGATCTTTCGATCCCTGTTGAGGGATTGGACAAGACCAATGAGTTTGAGGGCCCCCTCAGGGTCTAGGCCCAGGGTGGGTTCATCGAGAAACATCACCTTGGGATCCTTCAGAAGGACCTCGGCAACGCCCAGGCGTTGTTTCATCCCCCTGGAATAGGCGCCCACTTTTTTATGTTTATCCCCGGAAAGGCCTACTATGTTCAACACCTCGGATATTTTCTCCCTGGTCTGACTTCTTTCCATCCCATTGAGGTCGGTAATGTACTCCAGGCTTTGAACCGCATCCATATCCTGGTAGAACCCGACATTTTCCGGCAGATATCCCACCAGGGCTTTTACCTCCCGGGCCTTTCGAATCGGGTCAATCCCGCAGATCCGGGCTGTCCCCGCCGACGGCTGACTCAGGCCCAGAAGCATGAGCAGGGTGGTCGTCTTGCCGGCCCCATTGGGGCCAAGAAATCCGAAGATCTCCCCTTCCTTCACACTGAAGGAAAGTTTATTCACTGCCGTTTGATTGGGATAATTTTTAGTTAGATCAAAGGTCTCAATCACTTTACCCTTTTCCATAATTATCGCCTCCCCATGCGAACAAAGAGGAAGACAAGCCCGCTCAGGACCGCTACAATGATGATGATTCCGATCCATCCCCAGGCGGTCGAAGCCCTGACTGTTGCCCTGAACTCCAGGTTTTTGGTGCTCTTTTCTCCCTTCACATTGACACCTACAGAATAGTCCCCGACCAGGGCCTGATCGGCCGGGGTGATCGTCATCTCAACCTGTTTCAGCTCACCCGGGGGAAGGGTATCTATCTTTTCCGGTGAAAATTTCACCTTCCAGTTCTCGGGTTTGAAGGAAAGGAATTTAATGCCGTTTTGCGCGGCTGATCCGTTATTTTTAACATAGAAAGATATATTGGAGCCCTTTCCCTGATAGGCATTAAGTGAGAGCAGTCCATCGGCAGTGCCGGCCTCCAGGTTATAGGTCCCTGTGAGAACCACTTTCAATGCCACCTCTCCTTTGGCCTTATCCGAACTGACCTTCACCTTGAACGGGTATTCTCCCGGTTCGGCCAATAGGTAGGGTTTGACCACCACGGCCATGGACTGGCTCTGGCCCTTTTTTATTCTCAAACTGGAGAAATACTTGTCCTCATAGGAAGGCTTAAAATTAATCTCCCAGTTCTTGGGAGCCTCATAGGCCAGATTAAAGATCGCCTCCTTGTCGGTCTTGTTCTCCACGTCAAGGGAAAACTCGAATTTGGCGTCCGTCGGCCCTTTGAGAACCGGGTAAGAGGTGGTGATATTGACGTCCTTGCTTTTCTTCTCCTCTTTTTTGCCCTCGACGGTAATGATCAGCTCGCTTGAAGAGGTGAGCTGACCGTCTCTGGTCCGAGCTTTTATCGGGAGATGGTATTCACCGGGTCCGGTACCTTTTTCCGGTTCGGCCTTGAGCGACACGTTTTTTGTGCTGTCGCTTTCCACATACACCCCCCCGATCTTGAAACTGTAAGTCTTGAACCATGCCTTCCAGCCCTTTGGGAGCGACGTGATGGAAAGGTCAATCGTTTCACCTTGCCTCCCACCGTTTCGAACGACAAGATCGACGCTCACGTCTTCATCTTCGGCCACAACAACGCTCGGGTATTCAGGGGCGACGGTGATCTTCCTGGACGGGAGATCCTTTTTCTTTTCTTCCCCGTTGGTAATTGAGGGCAAAAAGATAAGGTTAAACAAAAAAAACAACGCAATAAGAATACATCCTGAATAAGCCCTGATCAATCTGTCTCTCTTCATAATAATGATCCTCCTTTGTCTTTTACTTCGATATTTCAAGACCAACCATACCCTGACTTTTATATCCCTGTGAATCGGGAAATGCTGCTATTGCCCAGGATTCTTACAATGGTTTCTTTTATTTGGTTCAGCATCAATGGCTTGGGCACGGCCATATCAAAAGGATCCCCTCCTGGCCTTTTCTTGGTGATCTCTCTGGCATCCCCCGTTACGAGGACCACCGGGGTCGTTGGGGATATCTCCTTGATGCGCCGGGCCAGCCCGGCGCCATCCATTCTCTGCATGTTGAAGTCCGTAAAAACAAGATCAAATGCGTTTTCCTTAAACAGCTTGACCGCCTTCTCTCCGTAATTAGCAGCCCGGACTTCAAATCCCATCCATTCGATCATCAATGATATGCTCTTTCTTTCACTCATTAACCCATTCACTAACACGCGGATCATCTCATGATCACCCGGGGTTTTTCATGTCAAGATGATCCTCCATTGTTCTTCTCAGCCCTTGGAGGGGTTAAATGAACAGGTGATTTGCCATCTTCGTCTATGACCGGAGCACTGCAGATCTCACACTCGGGAAAGAGCCTTTTCAGGAGTGTCTCCAAATCAACATTCTTTTCTCCATGCCTGTTCAGGATCACGATTTTCTTCAAGGCACCACCACCTGCACAAAACCGGTCCGACCGGTTCGATGATCGAGACCGAGCATGATGACCCTCTGTTTTCGCTTCAGGCTGATGATCTGGTCTACGAAATCCTTGAGGCCTTTTATGGGCCGGCCTTCGACCTCCATGATCATATCGTTCAATTCAAAACCGGCTCCGCCCAGAGGGCTGCCAGGATAGACTCCCACGACCACCACGCCTTGCCGGGAATCCAGGCCGTATTGATCTGCTTCCCTTGATGTTGAAGGTCGCACATCCACGCCGAGACGATTCCTTATAAAAAAGGCGGGATCGTGGATCGTCTCTTCCGGATTTCCGATGACAACAGAAAGCCTCTGCCTGTTCTTATTCCTGACTACAGTCAGAGTCACTTTCTCCCCGGCGATGCTCCCAGCTACTTCACGCTGAAGGTGTTCCCCGCTCAGAACCTCTCGATCTCTGTAAACCGTGACCACGTCCCCTGCTTTCAAACCGGCCTTGTCCGCCGGCCCTCCCCTGACAACGTGAGTGACCAGGGCGCCTTCCGGCCTTTGAAGACCAACGGAACTTGCAAGATAGGGAGTTACATCCTGAACTGCAGCGCCCAGCCAGCCCCGATCCACCTTCCCATTGGCGATCAACCTTTTGGCGACCCGCTGGGCTACACCGATCGGAATGGCAAAACCGGCACCCTCGAGCCCACTCAAGCGGGTCATAAGGTCTGAATTGATACCCACGACCTCTCCCTGTAGATTAAAAAGAGGGCCGCCTGTATTGCCCGGATGCACAGGGATATTAATCCGCATGAGATCGCGCAAGCTATAAAAATCTGTCATTCCAGTCTTATGCCTAGCGGTTATGATCCCACGGTTGACGATCTGGTTCCGGTCATTTCCATACCCAATGGTCACGACCCTGTCGCCAATGTCCGCCTTGTCGGAATCCCCCAAAGTCACGTGAGTGATAGGCTGATGAACCAGAAGCCGGATCACAGCAAGGTCCGTTTTGGGGTCCGTACCCAGGAGACTGGCGGGAGATTTCCTGCTATCCGTCTGCAACACCTGGAGCTCCGTTGCACCTCCTACAATATGATAATTGGTCAGGATATGCCCCTGTTCATCGATCAACACCCCTGTCCCCTTGTTTCCCCAAATCGGTTTCGCATGAAGAGATTCCCCATGCCTCTCTATTAGTTGAGTCATCTCATAAAACCAAAATGGAAAAGCTGGTTTCTCACGGTGAAGCACCTCAATATGGACGACGGCGGGCCTGCTCTCCTTGGCCAGTCGGTTTACGGCCTCGGTCAGATCATGCGGTTTGTCCTTCTCCATGGCATGGGCCATTGAACGTGATGCGACCGGATAATCGACCCATGCCATAATCAAAATATTAAGTATGATAAGGAGTGGATAATTTCCGGCATGCCGTTTCATTCCTGCCCCATTTCCTATGATTCTCATCAAGCCAGTGGAAATTTTTTCTTCTTTTCTGACGTTGATTTACAAGTCGCTGGGTGTGGAAGATGGATTTTTTGAATTCCTCCCAATCGACGCACAACTCTTTAATTAGGGAGAAGCGGATTTCCCCCTCACGAAAACCCTTTTTTATGTTCTCCAGGCCACCGCATATGCAATCCATATAAACCGAGGACCTTCGAAGGCCTTCTGATACCGGGAAATTGTATTCCTTCCAATACTGGCGGCACGCCATAGCGAAATCCGATATGGTCATATTAAGATTCCATTCCAGTTTCCGGGTATGTCTTATGATATTTCTCAGATCGATGTTTTGTTGAATATCGTTTGTCCATGCAGAGTAATCGTGCTTCAGGGCTTCCATGTCTTTTTCAATGCCCTCTATACCTTCCATCAGTCTTTTGAAATCGCTTCGTAGTATTGTCGGCAACGCATCCCTCATTAGGCTAGACCGCATATTCCATTGGGATAGCTTGTTGTTCATTTCAAACAAGGTAACATGATAAACTTTCAGGAAGCTTTCATGAAGATTACAATTTTGAAAGGATTTATCAGGAACCGTTGGGTCGGAGGGCACAAAGCTGAGCAGCAGGGAGATCTATTGGCCGATGGGAAGGTGAATGCTGAAGACCGAGCCTTTTCCAGGCTCACTCACGACTTCAATCCGCCCATCGTGGGCCTCGATGATGGCCTTGACCTGCGTGAGTCCCAGGCCAAGACCGATTTTTGAACGGCTGGAATCTGCCCGGTACAGCCTATCCCATATCTTGGGAAGCGCTTCACCGGGGATGCCCATTCCGGTGTCCTTGATGTGGACGATGATTTCTTGGTCCTGCTTGGTGGCCACAAGGGATATTTCTCCCCCTGCAGGGGTGTATTTGACGGCATTATCGAGGAGATTGGCCAGGGCCTGTCCCATCCGATCCGGATCTACTATCGCATGGAGATCCTCGTGTGTCTTTTGGTTTATGGAAAGATTATTCTCTTCAGCCACATAGTGATAAAGATCAGCGACATCTTCCAGCAGGTCCTTGATATTTGTCTTTCTTTTATCAAGGCGCATAATTCCGGTTTCCGCCTCGGAGATGTCCATCAGGGTGTTCAGCATCCTGAGTATCCTCTCAGATTCATCGAGGCAGTCGGCAAGGGCCTCCCTGTAACGTTCTTCATCACCTCTAATCTGTAATGCCGTCTCCGCTTTGTTTCGCAATCGGGTCATGGGAGTGCGCAGATCATGGGCCACATTGTCCAGCGAACCTTTCATGGCTCCGATGAGGATTTCGATCTTCTCCAGCATCTCATTAAAGAGCCTGGCGAGATCATCCAGTTCGTCCCCGGCCCAAGTGCGGGGAACACGACTCTCCATCCTGCCCAAACTTATGGATTGAACCGTCCGGACGAGGTGCTGGACAGGCCGGAGGGCCCGAAAGGCCAGCAAAATGCCGAACATGAATCCCAGTAGAGCCATAATTATTATAACACTCGCAAAGAGCTTGCGAAAACGCTCCAGGAATTTGTGGCGATCTTCGGTGCTGAGCCCCACCTGGAGCCACTTCCCATCGAATAGACGAGTGGAATTCACTTCAAGGAAGTATTTTTTATCCCGGGATGGAATGCTGATCCATTTTTTTTCATCCGGCCTTATGCCTTCAAGTTGTTTGAGGTCAAACTCTATCCATTGATAAGGGAAAAATATCCGGAGGGTATTGTTTCCGATTTCAGCAACACGTATAAAAAATGGCTGTTTTTTCCGGGATTTTTTGATGATGTCCATCTCCCTTTCAAGGGAAGCCATGCCTGATGATACATATTCGGCTGCAATTTCATTGACCTCTGAGAGGATCGCCTCATGGTTCTGCTTCAAGATTGTGGATGAGAGGAAATAGTAGGTAACAACAAAGAACAGGACCGAGCTCAGGATGAAGATGCTTAAATACCAGAGGGTTAATTTGAACCAGAGGGTCCTTCTGATGTTAAGAAGACGTCTTAAGGACATAACCGATACCGCGGATGGTATGAATGAGTTTTTCGGGAAAATCTCTGTCTACCTTGCTTCGTAACCTGGAGATCAGGACATCGACCACGTTTGTCTGGGGATCGAAATGGAAATCCCAGACATGCTCAAGGATCATGGTCTTGGAAACCACTCGCTCCGTGTTACGCATAAGGTATTCGAGCAGTGCAAACTCGCGGGGTTGCAGGTCTATTCTTTCTCCATCTCGTACAACCTCCCGTGTGAGAAGATCAAGGGAAAGAGATCCCACTTGAAGACGGGTGGGCTCCACCGTTCTGGTGGCGCGTCTTATGATGGCCTGGAGGCGGGCGAGAAGTTCGGAAAACGAAAATGGTTTGGTCAGATAGTCGTCGCCGCCTTTCTGTAATCCTCTGATCCTGTCATCCACAGATCTTTTGGCACTCAATATGATGACAGGTGTGTTGATTTTCTGCTGCCGCAACCGTTCTATTAGGGTCAAACCATCCAGCTTGGGCAACATGATATCTATGATGGCAGCGTCATAAGGCTCATGTAGCGCCAGATGCAGGCCGTCTACCCCATCTTCAGCATGGTCCGTGGCAAAGCCAGCCTCTTTCAAACCTTTTGAAATAAAAGAAGCAATCTCTTTGTCATCCTCAACTAAAAGCACGCGCATGAAAAATCTCCCCGAACAATCGTCATAATCATAGGGCTTTCCAATTTCCACATGATGATTCAATCCAAAAACTCGGCAATCTTGCTGTGCTTTCGCTTTATGTCCAAGATGAGCCTATCATATCGGTGTAACCGGTGGATGGATCTGATGATAAGATAGGAGCCCAAAAAAATGAGGGCTGCACAAATGAGCAACAGTGGAACGATAAGGTGCATGACATGGATAAAATCATAGTATTTTGAAGTAGCCACCAGAACGCTCAGGACAGAAAGGGGTAGGGCAAAGACCGCAATGGCTGTGCGCATGGCGGCCAAAGACGTCCTCTTCTCAGCAAGGATGAGTTGGACCTCATTAATGACAACACTTGCTGATTCTATCTCATTTCCTTCCGACAAGGCTCCTCCTGGTGGCCTGGTAAAGTGGTATCCTCATAGTATGTAAAATCAGGATTCCTTTCATCGAAAATCCAGACTCGAATCTATATTTAGGGTTGTTGTATGAGGACCTTTTGCAGAGTGTTATATTTTCTTGAATACTCCTAAATTTGACTAAAATCAACCCAAAATAAATGATTAGGAGCATCCGAGCGGTTAGCTCACGTGACCTCAGATACAGGTTTTTAAGATGGATGATATTTTGAGCTGAGCGAAGGATATCACAAATTAAGCACTGTCAAATTTTAAGTCTCGATTAAATTTTCATAAGTTGTTTTAGAACCTATATCCCCTTTTACTTTTATGGCAGTCATTATTGCTTGATCTATGAGCTAATTTAAGGTAAATTTTCTTAATTTTTTAAATGATCAGTTTGTTTTTCAAGTTCATTCGGTTAATGAGCACCGTATATTTTATATTTTGCAATCTACATGCTGAATGCTTCATGAGGAAATATGCTGCCCGACTGTGGTTGAAGACTCAGCTCTCTTTCGAGAATAAATGATCAGCGCCGCGCCCATTACCTGCTTGCTATAGGGAGGAGAATCAATGGCCTGTCTAGAAGATCTCAAGGAGGGAGCGTCGGTATGTTCCTGATGTTCGGTCTGACCAAGGTAAGACTCTGAAATTACAAATTAATCAGCTGAAAACCTGCGTGAAATATTGCTTAGAACGGCATTTTTTGTGCAAAAATGGGCATTTTAAGATTTTCGGGTTATGTGTTGAAGCATCGGGGTCAGTAAATATCAAGCATAAGTAATAAAATCGAGCCACGAAAAGGGAAACACCGACTATTTTTCAGTTTATTTCAAAATGGCCTTGACTATTTTTTAATATTGTGAATAATAGTCAACATGAAAAGTAGAACACCATATATCAAAATCTGGCAGGATCTTGCTATTGATAAAAGCATGATATTTCTTGTGGGGCCACGCCAGGCTGGAAAAACCACCCTTGCCCAAATCATTTCCGGTTCTTTTACAAATAATTTGTATTTCAGTTGGGATATTGCTGAACACAGAGCAAACTTCATTCAAATCCCCATTTTCTTCGAAGCCATGGAGCGCCATGATTCATCAACCCCATTGATTGTTTTTGACGAGATCCACAAATACAGGGACTGGAAAAACTACCTCAAAGGTGTCTATGACCAGTTTCATGATAAATACCAGTTTCTTGTTTCAGGAAGTGGAAGACTGGATCTCTATCAGAAGGGAGGGGATTCGCTTGCCGGGCGTTATTTCCTCTTTCACCTGTGGCCATTTACGATTTCCGAGCTGGGGACGAAGAACAGAGAGATTGGCGTTTTTTTAAGTGATCCGTTGCAAATAACAACGGAGCACGCCGCTGAACTGAAAGAAATATGGTCGGCGCTATCTGAATTAAGTGGATTTCCAGAGCCATACCTGGCAGGGCGAATGACGACCTATCGCCGATGGTCGAACATCTATTCCCAACAGTTAATACGCGAGGATATTCGTGATCTGACCGGCGTGAAATCTGTCGTGGATATGGAAACGCTCTATATTTTATTGCCATCTAAGGTAGGAAATCCTATATCCGTATCTTCGTTGGCTCACGACTTGAAAGTATCTTATAATTCTGTTCGGAGTTGGTTGTCTGTTTTTGAAAGATTTTTTCTCATTTTCAGTATTGGCCCATGGACCCGAAGGATTGCGCGGGCAATTCAAAAGGAGCGCAAGGTGTATCTCTGGGACGTACCCCGGATAAAGGAACCTGCGGCCCGGTTTGAAAATATGGTGGCTTTGGAACTGTATCGGGCGGTTACGGCATGGAATGATATAGGTCATGGTACATTCTCCCTGCATTTTATTAAGAATAAGGAACGGCAGGAAGTGGACTTTCTAATCGCAAACGAGGGTGAGCCGCTTTTTTTAATTGAGGCTAAACTTTCAGAAAAAGAGCCATCTCCAGCCCTTAAGAAGTTCCAGGGTGTTTTGAAAAAGCCGGCGGTTCAACTTGTCGAGGAAAGTGAAAGTTACTACATGATACCGAACGGAGACCAGTATATCCTTGTCGCTCCTGCATATCAGTGGCTTTCGAGTTTACCTTAGGTTTATTGTGTTTCTATTCGGTTACCTGGGTTCAAGCCAAGGTAAGACTTTGATCGGACAATAGAATTTGAGAATCCGGAAAGGCGGACATTGAAACTATGGGAATTAATACTCACCTCGATATTAACAAAGCGTTATGTGGAACCCCGGTCAAAACCACAAAGGATTATAGCCTGGTCCGATTAGATACTAATGAAGCCATGAAAGTGGATAATTCCGGTTTGATACATGGCGGATTCACCTTTGGAGTGGCTGATTATGCTGCCATGTTGGCCGTAAATCATCCTAATGTTGTTCTTGCCTCCGCAGAGGTTCAATTCTTAAAACCTCTAAGAAGCAATGATACAATTTACGCGGAAGCAAAGGTAATTGACATTAAAGACAAGCGGAGAATTGTGTCAGTAACTGCTAAAGTTGAAGATAGAGAAGTTTTCAAGGGCACCTTTACATGCTATGTACTTGAACAACATGTATTGGATAACTCCTAAAGGCTTGGTAACGTTTAAAAGTGTTTACATTCAGTTTGTACTTAGACAGTGTATGTGCCTTTCGATTTCTTTAGGAAGGGCATGGAACTCTCTTTTAAGAAATTTGCAGTTTAGCCATGGCAGAACATGGGGCTCTCTTTT
>CAYRFN010000059.1:0-21344 GCA_964423495.1 uncultured Desulfobacteraceae bacterium | reverse complement strand
TTTAGAATGGGCGAACGATTACAGGGAAAATCAGATTACAATATTATACGATACAATGTGGAATGGCACACGTGTGATGGCTGAAAATATCGCAACAGGCATTAAATCATCTGATAGTTCAGTGAATATCAAGCTTTTCAATATTGCCAAAAGGGATAAAAACGACATCATCACCGAAGTTTTCAGATCCAAAGGGATAGTTGTTGGTTCACCGACCATAAATAAAGGTATCCTTACTTCTGTTGCAGGACTTCTCGAAGAAATAAAGGGATTAAGATTTGTTGGTAAAAAAGCGGCTGCTTTTGGATGTTATGGTTGGAGCGGGGAATCAGTAAAAATAATTTCGGATATTTTGGAAAAGTCGGGGTTTCAAATAGTAGATGAGGGATTGAAAGTAATGTGGAATCCGGATGAGGTAAATATTAAGAATTGTATCGAATATGGAGAAAGGCTTTCTGAGCTTTTATCCTAAAGAGAATAATAAAAGAGCCCAACCCACTACACCAGACGCCATAATGCTCGGCGCTGGTGAACTCAGCGTTGAGACTGTCGAAAAAGTCCAACGGCCCTATTTTCGAATCTTCTGCCAATAATAAAATCAGGCACTTAGGGGTCTAATAAGGCTTGGGAGTTGCACGTGTGAAGGGGGACGTTGGCTCCAAAACGAGTTGTGGCAGTGTAATCGATAATGACATTTGATAAGGTCTAATCTGTGATATCATCCCTTCAGGTCAAAATATCATCCCCCTCAAAAACCTCTGATATGTCTGAGATAGGTAAACTCATTTTCTCACAATTGAACCGGGTTCGTACTGAGGGAATTTTCTGGAAATAATATGAAAGGGCTTTAAATCGGGTTTGATTTTGGCCTTAACAGCTTGTTTTGAGGATCAAAATTTTCATCATGACTGGATATTATCATATCCCCCATATGGGCGATGCTTTATTTTTTAGATCTGCTTTTATAGACATCAACAGGATGTCTCCCCCATTCAATGGAGATGAAGGAAGACACCTTTTGCCGATTTTCGAGCTAAGGGATTTGAAGGCTGAATAGAAATCCTTAAAAAGAGAAGGGCAGAGCACTGAAGCCAAGATAAGATATTTTACGGACCTATTATTTGTATTTGTCTTGAAGTCAATTTTTAAGGTTTCTTGACAAACGATAAAAAAGAATTTATTGGTTTTACCTTACGGCAGGTAAGTACACTATATAAGACTCTTTCAGTTAATTCAAGAACAGCATCAATGAGCAGCGGTCTTTGGTTTTAGTATCCTTAATTCGTAAACTGGGCTTTGAAATTGCCTCTCCTGATGAAGCAAGAGAAATATTGAATCTGCCGAAAGGCTAAGATAATTTTTGTAGGTGGAATAAATTTGCCGGTCCCGAAGATGTGGCATCTGCCTGTGTATACCTGGCTTCTGCCGAAGCCGACTATATAACAGGGCAGATACTTTATGTTGACGGCGGCTTAACGGCAATTGGTTAAATCAGATATTTTCATTATTCGTCATTTATAGAACATCTAACAAGGAGGATACTAAGCATGAAACTCATCAAGAATTCAGAAGGTGTTCCCTATGAGGCCCCCAAGCACTTTAACGTATGGAGTACACGCAAGCTGGGAGAAGATGATACTCAGCGACTCTCCGTAAGTTTATCACATTTCCTGCCCAATGGGGGCGTGGAAATGTCCGGTTCTCCTCCGGAAAAAATGTACTATGTAATCAGCGGGTCGATGGTGGTTAAAACTAATACTGAAGAATGCGCGCTTTATCCCGGTGATATAATCTATTTTGAACCAGGAGAAGAACGAGAAATCCATGTGTCCGGTAACGAGGTTTGCACCATCCTGGTATGCATCGTAAAGGCATAGAAGATTCAAGCTGTCGAATCCGCTATCGAAAAGGGCTTAAGCAAAGAAGAAGCTGCCGAACAAATCATCTGTCCGGATCCCTATCCAATACTGGGCTATGCTCCTTTGAGTGAACTTGAACTTAATAAGGTTATTGTAGAACGTCTATACCAAGTTCTCGGAGGTTGAGAAGATTCCCATTCATGAATTATAAATAAAATACCGGGAAATGAATGTTTGAGGCATTTGTGTCATCAATCTCCGAGACGGTATTATATAAATCGTAAAACTAACCCGTGGCATAAATGTCTTTGCCACCTTGATGAATAAAAACAACCATTAATGAAAGGAGGCATGAAATGAGAATGAAGAAATTTTTTTGTGTATTAGGGTCCTTTTTCATTTTTTTAATTCTTGGGGAAACGTCCTTTGAAGGATCGAACCAGGCGTCGGCTGCCGAAAAGCATATAAAAATAGGCCTGATGCAGCCACAGACAGGGCCTTTCGCGACACTCGGAGGACATGTCATTGATGGCTTTAAGTTAGCTTTGGAAGAGGCTGGGTATAAAGTTGCCGGCAGATCAATAGAGCTTATAGTTGTAGACGAAGGGCCAGGCGATCCCGGCATAGCTATGGACAAGGCAAGAAAATTGGTGGAATCGGACAAGATTGACATAATGGTTGGACCTTTTAACAACGATGTGCGTTTGCCTGTTTTACCATACACGAGCTCGAGGAAAATACCAAATATCTGCTCCGTTGCCGAAACCCCCGAGGCGGTAAAATTCCCATATGTTTACGCTCCCATTCAAAGCGTATATTCTCAGCCCCGTCCCCTGGCGTGGTACGCCTTTGATAAACTGGGAGTTAAAACTGTCAACGCCATCGGCAGTGACTGGCACGCAGGACGGGATTTTATAGCCGGTTTTAAATACGGTTTCACAAAAGACCGTGGAGGTCGTGTTGTTCAGGAACAATATCCTCCCATTGCCACTCCGGATTACAGCTCCTACCTGGTGGCCATGAAGGACGCAGACGCCGTAGCCGTGATGATGCTTCCACCTGATATCGCGCCTTTCCTCGCCCAGGCCCACGCAATGGGCGTTATGGATAAGAAGAAATTCCTCGTGATGGGAGGGACGGTATTGCCGCCCATGTTAAAGGGCCTTGGCCCCAAAATTATTGGTCGCGCATGGAGTTTGCCCGAATATCAGCCTTTTTACGATAGCCCCGCAAATAAAAAATTCGTCGCCGACTTTGCAAAAAAAACAGGACACCCGCCTGATACTTTCACCGCGAGCGGCTACACCAGAGTAAAGATCCTGTTTGCGGCGCTTGAAGCCACTAAAGGAGATACCGACCCGGACAAGCTGCACGAAGCCATAAAAGGAGTTAATATTGATACCCCGCAAGGCCGTATTTCCTTCACAAAGGGCAATCCTAACAAGTCAGGCGTCCAGGGGATTTGCAGCCGTTTTATTGAAACAATCAAAAAATCAGACAATAATTATATGTGGAATATTATCGAAACCTATGAGGATGTCCAGCCAATTAACAAGTAGCCTCTTAATAAGCAGTGGTTTTGCATCTTTAGATGCAACGTGGACATTAAGCAGTATTCAGTCCAGATATGAGCAATTTTTTGCAGGTTTAAGAAATCAAAGGATTACTTGTATCCCACCACCAGTGGGGCACAAGTAATCCAGGCGATTGACACTGAAATTGTAAAAAAACGCCATTTCTGCATGAAAATCAATTAAATCGTGGAAGGCCGGGCCAACCCAACCTCCCTTTGGAGATCAGATCCGGTGGATATTTTTGTGGTTTGTTTGCTGAACGGCGTTTCCTTCGGCAGCATACTGTTTCTTCTTGCCTCAGGCCTGTCTTTGACCCTTGGTCTCATGGGCATTCTCAACCTGGCTCACGGCGCTTTTTATATGATAGGTGCTTATATCGGCTGGACCATAGCAGTGAAATATTCATTGAATTTTTGGCTGGCGGCTCTGGCAGCGGGCACTACCGCCGGACTTGTTGGTTTGGCGATAGAAAGAGGTTTCTTGCGGCGCCTTTATAAACTGTCCAACGAACAGGCTCTGCTTACCATTGGTTTTGTCTATATAATAACAAACCTGAGTTTATGGATCTGGGGTTCAATTGTTAAGCCACCCTACACCTCGCCTTTTTTATCCGGATCCATCCCTGTTGCGGGCTGGCCCTATCCCATTGCCAGGATTGTGATTATTATTATCGGATTGATGGTGGCAGCAGGTTTGTGGTGGCTGCAAAATAAGACGAGGATAGGCGCTATAATTCGCGCCGGTATGGACGATAGAGAAATGACAAAGGGACAAGGCATAAATCTGGATCTTGTCTCTACATCTCTGTTTTTTGTCGGGGCCTTTTTAGCCGGATTTGCCGGAGTGATCGGCGCTCAATTTATAGGAGCATCCCTTGATCTGGGTTTGAGAATATTACTTCTGGCATTAATAGTGGTAGTAATCGGCGGTATGGGATCGGTGCAGGGAGCACTACTGGGGGCTATGCTGATCGGCCTTGTTGATTCTTTCGGTGTCATCCTGTTCCCTGAGTTTGCCATGTTCACCATGTATCTGCTCATGGTCATTGTTTTGGTAGTCAAGCCCACCGGGCTTCTGGGAAGAAAGGTCTAAGGCTGTGCGGGATCGCGAAATAAAGGCCTTTGGGTTTGAGTTTGGAAAACGCTTGACACCCCTTGTACCCTTTATTCTTTTCGGTGCCATTTGTATATTATTACCTCCTTTGATGTCTGATTATTATCAGAGCATTATGAGCAAAGTTCTGATCTTCGGACTATTCGCCATGAGCCTGGATATTATTTTCGGGTATACAGGGCTTTATTCTCTTGGTCATGCGGCATTTTTTGGTGTTGCGGGATATGTAACCGGTATTATGACAGTGAAGTACGGATTAGGAAGTTTCTGGATAAGCACTCCCATTGGGATACTGGCGGCCGCATTCACTTCCGCCCTGTTCGGCATCATTGCTCTTCGAGTGTCCAGCATCTATTTTTTACTGGTCACTTTCGCTCTGGGACAATTGCTCTTTAGTATTTCCATCAAATGGTACTCCATGACCATGGGAAGGTCGGGTTTTATAGGGATCCCCCGTCCGGACATTGGCCTGCCATGGTTGAATCTATTGGACCCTTTGCAATTTTATTATTTTGTGCTTCTGATTTTTACACTCTGTTATTTCCTGCTGTCCAGACTCGTGAATTCACCCTTCGGAAACGCCCTGCAGGGCATCCGGGAAGCTGAGCCTCGAATGCGTACTCTCGGATATAATGTCTGGCTGTATAAATATATGGCCTACATTATTGCCGGACTGTTCGCAGGAGTGTCAGGGATATTGTTCGGATATTTCAATGGAAGTATAGCCCCCTCACATATCGGTTTCTCCAATTCCGCCCTTGTCATGCTCATGGTTATCCTGGGGGGAGCGGGCACCCTATGGGGCCCCGCTGTCGGCGCAGGTATAATAATTTTGTTGCAGTCTTTTATCAGCCTGATTATTCCCGAGCGATGGCCGCTGGTCCTGGGTGGTGTTTTTGTTCTGGCTGTCATGTACTTTCGAGGGGGAATCGGTCTTCAATTGCATAGATTCAAGTCAAAATTGTTGCCCTATGGAAGCAATGAGAGTTAAACATCTGTCGAAGAACTTTGGAGGTCTTCATGCTGTATCTCAGGTTTCTTTCAGCATTCAGGTAGGGGAGTGCCTGGCGATTATTGGGCCTAACGGGGCTGGTAAAACTACACTGTTCAACCTTCTTAACGGACAGCTGTCCCCCTCCAATGGCTCTGTGTATTTTTTCGGAAAAGAAATTACCAATATGGCCATACATCGGCGCGCCCACCTAGGACTGGCGCGCACTTTCCAATTAACCAGTCTTTTCCCCGATCTTCCTGTACTTTACAATGTCTTCATGGCACTTCATGGCACGAAACCGAGCAGATTTGAGGTGTTTCGGCGTACGACCTTCTATGACCGTCTGATGTCTAAAGCCCGCGAACTACTTTTTTCAGTAGATCTATGGGAAAAGAGGAATGAACCTGCAAAGGCGATATCCTATGGAGAGCAACGAAAACTGGAAATAGTGCTTGGTCTTGCATCGGAGCCCAGAATGTTGCTGCTTGATGAACCCAGCGCGGGGCTAACCGCAGATGAAGGAAACGATATCATTGACATGCTTCGTAACCTGGGCTCTAAAATGACGGTAATCTTTGTTGATCATGACATGGATTTGGTATTCGGACTGGCCGACAGGATTATCGTACTTCACAACGGGAAGGTTATAGCGGAAGGAACACCTGAATTTGTTCAGGAGAATTCAAAAGTTAAAGAGATATATATGGGTTTAGAGGAGAACCCATAGAATGCTTGAGCTTAATGATGTCCATACTTATTACGGAGAATCCTATGTCCTTCAGGGTGTTTCGCTGAAGGTTATTAAAGGGTCGGTCGTCGCACTTCTGGGTAGAAACGGGATGGGCAAGACAACCACTATTCGCTCGATTATGGGCTTTAACAGGGCGCGTCGCGGCACGATACATTTCATAGGGAAGGACATTACTCATCTCCGGTCAGAACAAATTTCTCGATTAGGTATAGGCATTGTCCCACAGGGAAGATGTATTTTTTCATCGTTGAGTGTTGAAGAAAACCTTACAATGGCGGCCCGTTTGAGAGGAAAAAAAGAAGCATGGGCCCTGAATAAAATTTATTCCATGTTTCCCGCATTGGAAGATCGGAAGAAAAACAGAGGAAATATGTTAAGCGGTGGAGAGCAGTCCATGCTCAGTATCGGAAGATCCTTGATGACCAATCCTGATTTGATATTGATGGATGAGCCATCAGAGGGCCTTGCTCCGATCATGATCCGGCAGATAACTCGTACTCTCAACCGGCTTAAGGAGAGCGGCCTGTCAATTTTGCTCGTGGAGCAAAATTTGCCTCTGGCACTGCGGGTGGCTGATCATGTTTACGTCCTCAGCAAAGGTAAAATAGTGTATGAGTCCGAATCCGATGAATTCAAAGAGAACGAAGAGATAAAGGCCAGGTATATCGGTGTAGCCTGATACCGGCGCTAAAAGCATCTTCCTGCATCGGACATAAGGGAAATTAAAATAGAATAGGGAGGCAAGAAGACGGTGAGCACCATGTTTCCAAAATTATTTGAGACGGAAAAGATTGGTGGGATGAAATTGAAAAATCGAATTATTAAAGCACCTCAGCATACCGGCCTATCGGCTCCTGACGGTTCGATCACAGAAAGGCTTATAAGATACTATAAAGAGGTAGCATTAGGAGGTGTCGGCCTCATAATAGTTGAATATGCATGGATAGACAATGACGCCAGCAGAGCGGCCCCATGTCAGATAGGTGTAGCCGACATAAACCATATTGCAGGATTATCTTTATTGGCGCAAACGATCCAGGCGAACGGAGCTAAGGCGGCGCTGCAGATATCCCACGCAGGCAGGCAGAAGTTCCTGTGCGCTCCCCCGATAAAGGCCCCTTCCCGTGTCCCATGGGAGGAACTACACCTCCAGGGCTGTCCTGTTCCCCAAGAGCTTACATTTGAAGAAGTTCAGGAAATTGTCAGCGCCTTCGGGGATGCGGCCGGAAGGGCACAGATCGCGGATTTCGACATGGTGGAAATACATGGCTGCCACGGGTATTTGATATCCCAGTTTCTATCTCCAAGGACAAACAAACGAACTGACTGGTACGGCGGTTCTCTTGAAAATCGGATGAGATTTTTACTTGAAATAGTGCAGGACGTGAGATCCAAGGTGGGACGCGATTATCCCCTATGCGTCCGACTCAGCGGCATTGACTATGAACCGGACGGTACCACCATCGAGGAAACCGTTGAGCTGGCCAAGAGACTTGAAAAGCTCGGAGTGGACGTTCTCCATATGTCTGGAGGCAACCACCACCAGACAATTCATGAAGTGAGCCCGATGATCATGCCGCTGGCGAATAATGTCTGGGCAGCCGAGGCGGTTAATAAGGAAGTGAGTATCCCGGTCATTGCCTCAGGCTCCATAACCAAACCTGATCTGGCCGAGGAAATACTGGAACAAGGCAAAGCCGATTTTATTTCGCTGGGCCGACCTCTTTGGGCCGACCCCTACTGGCCACAGAAAGCCAAGGAAGGAAGGCCTAAAGACATCAGACCGTGCATACGCTGCAATGAAGGCTGTCTGGCAAGATCGGACATGCTCGGTAAGGCGGTACTTTGCACAGTGAATGTGGCCTTAGGCAGGGAAGACGAATTCACCTTAAAGCCGGCTGAAAACCTTAAAAAAGTGGCCGTGGTCGGCGGGGGGCCAGCGGGAATGGAAGCGGCGATTATTTGCTCCATGCGCGGTCACGACGTATCCCTTTATGAAATAAGGGAATTAGGCGGTGCACTTATTGAGGCTTCGGTTCCCGGTTTCAAGGCTGATCTGAGGCCGCTCCTTGACTACTTCGTTACCCGGATAAAGAAGCTTAATATTAAAGTGCTACAAGAGGAAGCAACTCCTGAAAAGCTCAAGATTGGAGGGTTCAATGCCGTCATCTTAACCCCTGGAGCCGCCCCCTTAATACCGGATGTCCCAGGCATAAACAAAACGATCGTTACTACCGCGCAGGAAGTGCTTTCAGGGACGGCGAAAACAGGACGGAAGGTCCTTATCGTGGGTGGGGGTATTGTCGGCACGGAAGTGGGCCTGCATTTAGCCGAACAGGGGAAAGAAATCATTTTTGTGGAAATGCTTGATGAGTTCATGAACGGTTTACTTTTTGACGAACGAATTGTTTATAAAGAGCGTTTTAGCAAACAGAAAGTTTCAATTCACACTGGCAAACGACTTGAAAGCATAACCGACACTGGAGTAGTTGTTATTGATAAAGTCGGCACAAGGGAGGAGATTTCAGCCGATAGTGTCGTGCTTGCTACGGGTCTGGTTCCGAGAAGAGACTTGATAGAACAACTTGAGAAGGAGGCGGATTTCGAACTTTTTGAAGCTGGGGATAGTATCAAACCGCGCAAAATTTTCGATGCGATCCATGAGGCACACCTTGTTTCAAGGTTAATTTAATTATGATTGACTAACTTGCAGAAAGTCCCTCTATGCTGTCATTTCGAGCAAAGCGAGGAATCTTTGATACGCAACACATTGAAAATCGGGGATATTAATGGAAATTGAATCCGTAAAAAAAGTTCTTGTTGCAGGCGCGGGATCAATGGGAGAAGGGATAGCGCAGAACTTCTCTCAGGCTGGATTAGATGTCCTTGTCCTGGATGTTGATGGGGAATCCCTTAAACGCTGTGGTGATCAGATAGAAACCAATCTTCATCTATTTCAGGAATTTGGTTTGGTTCATGAGGACATATCTGCGATCATGTCCAGGATAAAGTTTCGTCAAATGGAGAGTTTTGAAGACATTGACCATATACTGCAAGACATTGATTTTGTCGTGGAGGCCGTTTCGGAAATCCTTGAACTAAAAAGAGAGTTGTTCTCAAAACTGGATACCTGCCGGAAGGATATCGTTCTCTGCAGCAACACAAGCAGCTTTACGATCTCGGAGATCTCAAAGGGCCTTTTTGATCCAGGAAGGGTTGCGGGTCTTCATTTTTTTTATCCTGCCAATATCATGCCCCTGGTGGAGATCCACCGGGGAAAGGAAACCAGGGAAGATGTTGTAGAGTTTGTCAGGAAGTTGATGTTAAAGGTTGGGAAGCAGCCTATTATCGTAAGAAAAGAGATTCCAGGTTTTATTGTTAATCGTATTCAAGCAGCCTGCAACCGGGAGGTGACTTACCTTCTTGATGAGGGCGTAGCCACTGTGGAGGAACTGGACCTTGCGGCCAGGGCCAGTTACGGTTTCAGGCTGGCTTGCCTGGGTCCTTTGGAGATACATGATCTTAATGGATTGGATATAGTCCTGCGGGCCGGGGGAAGAACAAGAAAGTACATTTGTAACTCCAGGGAACCCTCTCCTTCTCTTGTAAAAAAAGTCGAAGCGGGTGAACTGGGCGTTAAATCAGGGAAAGGCTGGTATGATTACAAGGACTTGCCAAGGGAGGAGATTCTTGAACAAGCAAACAGGAAGTTGCTTCAACAACTCCTTCTGTTCAATGCCTGGGAAAAAAAGGTATCATAGCCGGCTACAAGATCCAAGGCAAACAGGCTTTTTTTCCGTATGCGCTACCTTAGTGAACTATCCCGCAGCCCCGAACGGCAGGATCTTCGCAGTCCCGACGGTTTGCCAAAAGACGCCAAGTTGTCAAAACTGGAAATGGATTTTAAGAAGGTCTGTGACAGCAGGAAGGAAAGAAAGGGGGCTTCTATAATCCCCTTTTTACACGTTTTTGGCTCCAGTAATAAGATGTAACATCTTAAGCTCCATTGCAGTCCGCCCCCAACCGCTACACCCCGGCACATCAAAAGTCAGGACGTACTCCAAGCCGTATTTTACAAGTTATCACGAATCGTTTGGCATCGTTGATTAAATCAAATCGCATCAAGATAAAATTATCTCTTGACAAGCAAACAATTGAATGATAGTCGGTAGTCGGTAGTCGACTATCGATAATCAACCCGAATGAATGCCTTCAGCTTTTCAAAGAGCTATCAGGTGTTTATTTACTACCTGACTACGGTCCGCTTAACTCTGTGAACCGCCCCGTGGGGGCTTGCGGAGAAAAACCGCTAGCTACCCGATTTGCTATGTGAAAACCCGTGCCAGTTAATATTGAACAATAATTAGAATTTTTGCGCGTAAAGCACTCTTTTTCACTTACCTCGGAGGATTAAAAAATGAATCTGGTATTACCTGAACATTTTAGTTTATCCGATAGGGTTCTTAAGGTTATTGAGAAAGCCATTTTTAGTGGCTCCATAAAGCCGGGAGATAGAATTGTCGAAACAGAGCTGGCCAAGAATCTGGGCACCAGTAAGTCGCCGGTGAGAGAGGCATTGAAAACACTGGAAGTAGAGGGCATCGTTAAGCTTTTACCCCGGAAAGGATTTTTCGTTCGAAAGTTTGATAGTAAAAGTATCGATGATTTCTTTGACATCATGTTTGTTCTGGAAACGGCAACAGCCAGAATGTCTCTGCGAAAGAGGGATAATGTTATCTGCAAAAAACTAGACGAATTCATCAGCAGGATGGAAGAAAAAATTAATACAAAAGATTATGAAACGTATCTTGTTTTGAACGACCAGTTTCATATGCATTTCTATACGTTGACTGATAATGAATGGGCGATAAAGATCTCACAAATGCTCCGCAAACAAGCTGAAATGTTAAGGTCTCTTTCGTTGTTTACTAAAGACCGTTTTACACCCTCAATTCAAGAACACAGAGCCATTGTTGCGGCTTATAAGAAAGGTGATGAAGCGCGTCTAGTCAAGGCAGTGGAAAACCATCTTCTCAGGTTCAAAGATAACATCATCGACTCAGACTTTATAAAAAATACGCTCTAGTTTTGGATTAACTTACAGCAGGTAAGCGCTTCCCCATTCATTGAAAAAAGCTGCATGATAACAGGTTTGCAACCGATTTTAATTAGTAAGTTTGTGGAAAGAAAACCAACAGATCTCCAGAAAAGGAAGAAATGTATGGGTACTGAGCCGATCCTTCGATTTAAAAACATCGTCAAAAAATTTCCGGGGGTTGTCGCGCTAAGAGGGGTGGACCTTTCGCTTCATAAGGGGGAGGTCCATGTCCTTGTAGGCGCAAACGGGGCCGGAAAATCGACTTTGGTGAAAATTCTTGCAGGCGTATATCAACCGGATGAGGGAGAAATCTTGTTTGGTGGTCAACCGATTACCATAAGATCTCCAGAGCAAGCTTTGCAAATGGGTGTATCCATTGTCTACCAGAACTTCAACCTAATCAATAAAATGGATGTGGGGCAAAACATATTTCTAAATCGTGAGCCCTTAAAAGGGAGATTATTGAAAAGAGTTGACTGGGACCGCATTTACTTGGAGACCGAGGCCATCCTAAAGAGGCTTAATGTCAATATCGATCCAAAAGCGAAAATAGGAGATCTTCCCGTAGCGGACAATCAGATGGTTGAGATCGCCAAGGCGCTTTCAATTAAGTCCCGCATTCTTGTATTTGACGAGCCCACGTCTTCCCTCTCCACACAGGAGATTGATGAGCTGTTTAGCAGGATTTTAACCCTGCGAAGTGAAGGGGTAGCTATTCTGTATATCTCTCACAGGCTGGAGGAGATCAATCAAATAGGCGACCGGGTGACAGTTTTTCGTGATGGACAGATGGTTGGCACTGAACCCATGGATGAAATGAACGTGGAGAAGATCATAAAAATGATGCTCGGAAGGGACATTGAAAACATTTATCCGTGGAGACCAAGGCCACTGGGCGACCCAGTATTAAGAGTTGATGGGCTCTCTGATCCTAAAGCTTTCAAGGACATTAGTTTCGACCTAAGGAAGGGTGAGATACTGGGAATTTCGGGCCTGATAGGCGCAAAAAGAACTGAACTGGCTCACGCCCTCTTTGGTGCGCTTGGTATAGAATCTGGCCAGATGTTTTACAAAGGCAAGGTCGTTAAAATTAAATACCCAAAAGATGCGATTGATATTGGGATAGGCTTGTTACCCGAAGACAAGTCGAAGCATGGCATGTTTTCCATCTTGAGTGTCGCCAACAATATAACTAGCGCAGGGCTTGGACTGTTAAAGAGAAGAATCGGTTTAAGTTTGAGTAAAGAGAAGGAGGTCGCGGAAGAATACAGGAAAAAGCTTAACATCCAAACCCCTTCGGTCACGACTCTGATCGAATCCCTCAGCGGGGGTAATCAGCAAAAAGTCATGCTATCTAAGTCACTGTTTACCAATTCAGAAATCTTGATTTTCGATGAACCGACCAAAGGGATCGATGTGGGGGCTAAAGAGGAGATCTATCATCTGATGATCGAACTCGCAAGCAGCGGCAAATCGATTATCATGATTTCTTCAGAAATCCCAGAGATACTCGGCATGAGCGACCGGATCATTGTGATGAAGCAAGGTCGGGTGACAGACGAGATGTCAAGAGAAGAGGCCAATCAGGAACGAATTTTAGAGGCGGCGTTATGATCTCAGAAGAAAGCAAAATTCAACTCCAACGAGGAGTAGCTGATTCGATTAACTGGGGGTTGTACTGGGAGAGATATGGAATTTTTACGGCGTTTTTCATCCTCCTGGCTTTTATTTCTATCATTGTGCCCAATTTTCTCAGTGTGAATAATTTTTTAAATGTTCTCCACACAATGGCCTTTGTTTTATTTGTAACATATGGGCAAACGCTTGTTATCCTTTCGGGAGGCATGGACCTTTCCCATGGTTCGCTCGTCTGTCTATCGTGCATGGCTACCGCCGCTCTGGCGGCTCTGGGCCATCCCTGGCTGGGACTTGTGGCGGGACTCAGCACAGGCGCCTTCTGTGGTTTGATCAACGGAACAATAATTGGCATCATCAGGCTCAACCCTATTATTACTACCCTCGGAATGCTCTATATAGCTGGAGGATTGGCTCTCTATTTCACAGATGGTAAGACTATTGTCGGCATTGATCCGGAGAAAACGCAGAGTTTCCATTTCCTCGCAGAGGGCGAGGTTTTCCATATTCCGTTTATAATCATTTTAGCCGTGATTTTTCTCATGCTAACTCATTTCCTTTTGCGCCACACTCGATTTGGAAATCATCTTTATGCCTTAGGTGGAAACGAAGCAGCAGCAGAGATTTCAGGGATAAATTATGCAAAAATGAAGATTATCATTTTTATGCTGAGTGGGCTTTCATGCGGCATCGCCGGATCTTTGCTCTGCTCGAGAATGCTCTCAGGAGAGCCGCGAGTGGGGGCAGGAACCTTTCTTCTTGAATCCATTGGCGCAGTTGTTGTAGGCGGCAATGACATTTTTGGTGGAACGGGCAATGTTGGCAGGACTGTTAT
The DNA here is from genome assembly GCA_964423495.1 of uncultured Desulfobacteraceae bacterium. Taxonomy (GTDB): domain Bacteria; phylum Desulfobacterota; class DSM-4660; order Desulfatiglandales; family Desulfatiglandaceae; genus CAYRFN01. Next base: position 7,485 of record CAYRFN010000059.1, on the reverse strand, counting down.
CGGACTCATGATTTTGCATTTCTTAGGGAATGCATTGAATCTGATGGGCATTTCCACTTTTTCGCAACAGGTGGTGGTGGGCATTGTGGTGCTTTTATTCTGTTACTTAGGGTTGGCCCGGAATAAGTAAATGGATTGGCCAAAAAGACGAACAGCATAAGGAAAGTGGGTCTCAATACGTTATGAAAATAATACAAAAGATAGATTGGGACAGGCACGGGCTTCCCATGGCATTTGTGGCCATGATCATTGTCTTCACCTTAATCAATCCTGCATTTTTCAGCATGAGGAATATGATTCAAACCACACGGCAGGGTGCCATCCTTTTCTTGATCGTGGCGGGTCAAACGATTGCCCTTCTTGCGCGTGGAATTGATCTGTCTCAGGGTTCGGTCATAAGTCTCGTCAGTGTTGCCACGATAAGCAGCATATATATTTTTGGGGCCTATCTTGGTTCAATAATCGGAATATTTTTTGGAACACTGTGTGGTTTCATCAATGGGGCCTTAATCGGTTATTTGGGTATACCGCCTATTCTTACCACCTTAGGTATGCTGTTCATCGCGTTGGGCGCAGAACTGGTCTATACAGGGGGTGTCACTCTAACAAACCTGACAGATATAGATCAGATGAGGCTGTTTTGGTTCGGCGGTGGGATGATAGGGCCGATCCCTGTTCCCGTAATCTTTGCCGTAATAATAGGGCTTTTACTGTACTATCTGCTCAAGTATACAACGTTAGGTCGCCAGGTCTATTTTATCGGTACAAACGCTGATGCCACCCGTATGGTGGGGATCAGAGTTAAGCGGGTGATAGTGATCGTTTATACTCTCAGCGCACTCTTGGCATCGCTTGGCGCATTTTTTTTAACAGCACGCCTCAGCATGGGATTCCCTCACCTCGGTGAGGGGTGGCTTGTCCTTGCTATCGGGGGGGCGGTTCTCGGCGGAACGTCTGTTTTGGGTGGAAAGGGGGGAATCGGGCAAGCCCTGCTAGGAGCAATGGTTATCGTGTTCCTGGACAATGGGCTCATTGTCTCCGGGCTTTCTTCCTTTGCCCGAGAGGCGATCATCGGCGGGGTTATCATTCTCGCCTGTTTGGCGAGTGTAATAAGAGGAAGATCTTAACCAAATCTTATAACCCAAAAAAAGGAGGTTTAAAATGAAAAAAAAGAATCTATTGGCAGGGTTTGTCGTACTTGCGCTTACGCTGGGGTTTATGGTCGCCGGAGGAGAAATATCATCAGCAAAAGACCTTGAAATTGCCGTTTTGGTCCCCAACGGGGTAGACCCTTACTTTACCGCGAAACGCTATGGATATGAAACAGAGTCCGAGAAATTAGGGGTCAAGATGCTGTTTTACGATGCAGGCGGGTATGCAAACGTGAACAAACAGATTGGGCAACTTGAGGACCTGATGCAAAGAGGTATTGATGGAATTATTCTCGGTGCTACCAGTGCAGTGGGGACTGTACCTGTCGTTGATAAGGTAATCGACAAAGGCATACCGCTTGTGATAGACAACCTGGATTCTCGGACAAAGAAACCGGTGCTCCGGATCATGAAAAACGGCATCCTGGTAGGCCAGCTCCGTGCGATTTACATCATTGAACAGTTGAAAGGCAAAGGCAAGGTGTTGTTGCTGCCTGGTCCTTCTGCCGTTTCCCTCTGTCAAGAAGAGCATAAGGGGTTTGTTGATTACGCAAAACATTTTCCTGGCATAAAAGTTATTACGGAATGGACGCCTTCAAGTCCCGACGCCGGAATGAAAACAGTTGAGGGGCTTTTTCAGGCTCACCCAGACCTAAAGGCCGTCGGGTGCTTTTCGCCCCCGCTTACCGTCGGGGCTGTCAAGGCTGTGCAGGCTTCTGGCGCCAAAAAGGGTGAAATCATCGTCGTCGGGCAAATGCTTGATGCAGGCATGGAGACCTACATGAGGAAAGGATGGCTTCAGGCTACGGCGATGTCTGATCACATCGGAATGGCCCGTGAATCAGTCAGGATGCTGGTCAAAGAGATTAAGGGAGAACTCAAGCCCCCGCTATTTCATCAAATTGATCACTATTTGATCACGCTGGAGACACTGGATAAATTCGACCGAAGCGGATCCACATATCCGAAAGAGTGGAGGAAGTAAGAAAGCAGTTAAGTCTTTCGCTTCGTATGTCTTTCGGCGAGAAAAAATGGAATCTTTTTCTCTTTAAAGGTTAATGGAACCCCTTACCTGTCTGACAGAGGACATCCAGCCTTTTTAACGCCTCAGCCGGGGAGGGGTCCATCAATTTATTTTAATTTTCTGGACCGTAGGAGATGTAAAAATAATGAATTATAAGTATAGAGTTAGCGTAGATGATGTCAAGGTAGCTGGTTCGGCAAAGAGCGATATCGGTTTTGCCAATATGGATATAAGATTTCTAATCACTGATAAATTGAGCGGCGCCAAAGAGCTTTCTCTCTTTCGAACCGTTTTCCCGCCAGGTTTTTCCGCGCATCAAAAACACTACCATAAAGACATCGAAGAAGTCCTATTTGGTATCCGTGGCCGAGGTAGTGTGGGTATTCAGCATGGGGATGGAAAGGTAGAGGAATATGAAGTTTCACCGGGTGTTGCCGTCTTTATTCCCAAAAATGCCGTTCATTGGTTTCGCAACCTGGATCCGAATGATGAAGTTGAAATTTGCGGCGTATATTCAGCCCCGGATGCTGACGAGTTTAAACCCGATGATTATATATATATCGGTGAAATTACCGAAAAGGATAAGAGGCTGTAGTAAGGCTTCACTCGGCTTTCAAAGTTTGACATCTTATTAGATTTAAGGAAAGAAAAAAATGAGCACGAATGAAAATATTGAGATCAGAAGATCAGGTCTGGACCATTCTTACATAGAGTATCCGCATCATTATTCCCCGCGGCGCCTCTACAGCATAACTGGGGCGGATTGGGAGGAGCGGATCAATTTTGACCGTATGCGAAAAGAACGGCTCGCCCAGGCGAAGAAGGCGATGGAAAGCCATGACCTCGGGGCCATGATACTCTACCACGGGGCCAATGTTCGTTACGTAACGGGCGTCTATCAGGGGATGTGGAAGTACAGCATCTTCATCCGATACGCCGTTCTCTGTAGAGACAGTGAGCCGGTATTATTCGAAACGGTGGGTTCGGACATGGAGCGAGCCAAACTTAATTGCCCCTGGATGAATGACAGGGTCAAGCCGGCCATCACCTGGACCTGGTCCGAAGGGGCTACAGAGCGGCAGGTCAAGAACATGGTGGCCGGAGTTGTTGATCTTTTGAAAGAAAAAAATGTCTTTGGAGAGAAAATTGGCGTCGACATTATGGACATGTGGGTCCACGCAGCTTTTGAGGAGGCCGGCGTAAAGCTGGTCAACGCTTGGCCGGCAATGTCCGAGGCCCGCTTGATCAAGACGGTAGATGAGCTTGAGTGTTGCAAGATTTCATCGGCCATTACCGACTCCTGTTTTGACATGATCCGCAATGAATGGCTGAAGCGGCCGGGACTTACTGAAAGTCAACTGGCAGGGAATATCATGAAATTTTTTACCGATCGCGGATTTGAAGAGGGCCAGGCCTTCTGTGTCGCATCGGGAGGCAATACAAATCCCTATAGCAGATGGTGGTCTGACAAGCCCATCCGGAGAGGCGATCTGGTCATTACCGATATCGGCGGCCGAGGCCCCTGCGGGGGCTATTATGCCGATGCGACCCGGACATTCATTTGCGGCGACGCAACACCTACGCCCGAACAGAAAAAGCTCTACAGAGAGGCGATGGACACCACAATGGCGGCGGTATCTGAAGCACGGCCCGGAAAAACTACTGCCGATGCGGCAAAACATTTTCCCGAATACGACGACGATATCTATAAGACCTGCAGTCTATTTCAGTTTGGTCACAGCATCGGCTTGACGCTGTATGAAGGCATGTGGATTTCGAGAGGGTTTTCGTTGGAGTTCCCGGCGGAGTTTAAACAGAACATGTATATGGCGATTGAGACATACAGCGGCAAGCCCGGCTTGGAGCAGGCGGTCAGACTCGAACAGGATGTGGTGATTACAGACAAGGGCCCGGTTCTTTTTACCCTATTTCCCTTTGATGAAAAATTTCTTGCTTAATATACATAAGTAAAAAATGTGGGTTGGGGCCACCGTCGTTGAGATGGCGGTGGCTCTTTAGAAAGCGAGGATATTTTTCAGCGTCCGCTGTATTTTACCAGGCAAAAAAACAGGTAAGAAGTCTTGATGGTTTCGTCGGCACCATTTCTTTCTTCGGGAAGAAAGAACAGTCCGATAGAAATGCTTGTCCGGTATTGCGGGACAGTCGATTTTCCCCATGATCGAAAGATCGGGATGCGTATAGCCAACGTATTTAAAATAAGACCCTTAGCGGCTAATCCGGCCAGAGGCATGATGCCGTGGTGCTTCAACCAATGTCGACCAACCTTACAATACAAACCCTTTCCATAGAGTTTGGGTGATTCCCACGAAAAAAACATGCTTTGTATCCCTTTCAACCAATAAGGTGAGACGATGAGTTCGCAAAAACGGATTATCGCTGATTTGAAAAAGATTGTGGGTAAGGAAAACGTTTCGGGAGAAATCTTCGACAGGATCAGCTATGGCCAAGACGCGGCACAGCCCGATTTAGATCCGGAAAAAATACCGATCGCGGTTGTAAAACCGAAAACCACAGAAATGGTTTCAGAGTTTATAAAATACGCAAACAAGCACAAAATACCGGTATATATCCATGGCGCTGGCACAGCTTTCAAGGGCTCTCCGAAACCGAAGCGGTCTGGCAGTATTTTACTCAGTACTCACGAACTAGATTCGATCCAGGCCCATGAGGAAGATATGTACTATGAATTAGGAGCGGGAGTCAATTTATACAAACTCGAGAAATTGCTGCTCAGCAGAGGCTATTTCCTGCCCATGTGCATTGGTAGCAAGTTTGCTTCCACCATTGGCGGGGCCGTTTCCATTAATACGATCGGCCATATGGTGGATGTGTGTGTTGGCAAAATTATCGATTATGTCATGGGGGTTGAAGCGGTGCTACCAAACGGAGAAATTATCGATACCGGAACACGAAGTATCCGCCGACCGGCAGGGTTGGATATGACTCGCTATTTCGTTGGCGGGGAAGGATTGTTTGGAGTCATCACAAAGCTTCGTCTCAGGGTTGCCCCTGATCAGAAAAAAGGCTATGTGGTCGGGTTTTTTCCCGAAATGACTGATGTGGCCCATGCCTTTCAAAGATTTTACAAAGAGAAAATGCCGCCTCCGTTATACGGCGAGCTCCTCGATAAAGTCGCGGCGGAAGCGCCTTTTGAATTAAGGGGCTTGGGCAAACCCCAAGGGCACATGGCCTTGGCCATAACCGTCAGTCATTCCCAGCGGGAAGCCGATGAACTGGCCAAAGAAACAGTAAAAATATTCAAAAACGAAAATGCTATCGAAGCTTATGTTGTCAATGATGAAAAAAAACGAAAAGACCTTTGGGACGCCAGGGACAATATCCTGAATATTTTGCAAGCATCGGAAGGAGATGACCGCCTGGTGATGACAGGAGCGGTGGAAGCCTCGGTACCCCTCAGCCACCTGGACGACGTGCTGGATTATTTGCAGTCAGGACATGACTATCGCGATCTGAAAGAGACCAGGCTTTTCATCTACGGGCATATCGGCACCTGTGACCTGCACGGCATGTGGGTGGCGCCGGTGAGCATGCCAATGGAAAAGCGGGCCCGGATTGCCAGGGCCGCCATTCAATTGGAAAGTGATATCAACGTGATGTGGGGATGTGCTTCCGGAGAAGTGGGTCAAACCGCATCCCGCATACCATTTTTTAAGAAAAGATACGGATTGGCCGCTCATGCAATGCTCGTGGATATGAAACTGGCTATTGATCCTAATAACATTCTTAATCCCGGCAACCTGGAAGGGGAAGGATATGAGTAGCTCCGGTCTGCAAAAACTGGAAAAAGAAATAACGGACAATGTTCAAAGATGCTGGAAATGCCGGATGTGCGTGGCCATGTGTCCGACCTACGAAGGATGGTTCACCCAGAGCGCGGCAGGCAGGCTCATGGCTATCAACCTTTATATCAAGCATGGCCTGGGCGATGAAAAGGTGTTGAGTGATATCTTATATTCCTGTGCGACTTGTCGTCGATGCCAGGTAAGGTGCCGTGAGTTGTCCACCGATTGTCTGCCGGCCGACACGATTTTAAAGGCACGTCAATACTTGGTCAGGAAAGCTGAATCCAGGGAGAGCAAGTAATTATGGGCAAAGCTTATAAAAATATCATACCGGCCGGGCATATTTATATTAAAGATAATGTGATGGAGAAGGGAAATTTAACCGGAATTTCCGAAAGTACGGATTTATGGGCAAAGGATTTAAATCTGCCCAGGCAAGCTGAGTACACGTTGTTTGCCGGATGCGGCTATCAGCAAATGAAGTATGTAGAGGGAATGATGGGTGCCCTGAAAAGTTCCGGGAAAATGGGCATGGGAATTGGCAAAGTGGTCGGTATCAGTAAAGCATTTAGCAAGGTGGGTATCGACCTGACCCATATTGTCGCCAAAGTCACGGCTTCAAAGGATGACCCGTATACGCCTGTTTTGGTCAGTTCCGTAAATGTTTTGAGAAAACTCGACATCGGTTTGGGTTATCTGCACGAAAAAGAACCATGTTGCGGATCCCCGATGTATTATGCGGGATTTGAAGACAACTATGCCAAAAATGCTCAAAAGAATTATGAACTGTTCAGGTCTTCAGGTGTCAGAAAAGTCATCGGCATCGTACCGGCATGTACTTCCGCCCTTAAAAATGAATATCCAAAATACATCGATGGATTTGATCTGGAAGTTTACCATATTTTGGAAGTCATCGCCAGGCAGATGAAGGAAAAAGATATTACGGCAAAGTTGAAAAAAAATATTAGGGTTACCTATCATGATCCCTGCCAGCTGTCCCGCTATATGGAAATAACCGAAGAACCCCGGGATATTTTGAGAAACATCGAAGGGATCGAGCTTGTCGAGCCGGACGATGAAGAGATCGGCCGCTGGTCAACTTGCTGTGGCGGCGGTAACATGGAAGCGACCTATCCGGAATTGTCCGAACGGATGGGGATAAAACGACTCGAAACATTAAAGAAAACCGGTGCGGCGGTGATTGTCACCAATTGCCCGGCGTGTGAGATGCAGCTGATCCATATGGCTAAAAAGATGGACGAAAATCTGAAAGTCATTGACATTTTGGGTCTTCTCGATGAGGCACTTCAATAGAACTGTATCTGGAAAAGCAATGATCCAGAGATAATCACTACTTTACCAGCATAGCAAAGCTTGGACCACCAGCTAAGCTGGAAGTTTAGGGTGTTAATTAATGGAAATTGAATCCGTTCTCAGGCTGGATTAGATGTCCTTGTCCTGGATGTTGATGGGGAATCCCTTAAAC
>CAYRFN010000058.1:0-21344 GCA_964423495.1 uncultured Desulfobacteraceae bacterium | reverse complement strand
CGGAGAACGGTTTGGGGCGGGTTGTATATAAAGTCTTTGTGGTGGATGAAAGCGAGCTGGATAGATAAACGAGACTAACGTTTAACTATTCCACACCGCCTTGTGAATCGAGAACAAGGAAAGGTTTTACCTCTTCAAACGGCAACAGGACAAAGGGTCCCCCCTATCCCATGGGGTATTCTAAGTAAGGGGGAGCCAGTATGCCATCATTCCCGTATTTCAATCCCCGTCTGTAGGCGGGGATATTCAACCTTATCTGTTGGGGCAAGCCCCTAAATACCAATCAAGTAGGAGTTATAAAAATGGATTTTTCTCTAACTGAAGAACAAAAGCAAATTAGAGCATTAGCCAAAGAATTTTGTCAAAGGGAAGCGGATCCTAAGCGCTTCGATGAGATCGGAGACAAGACTATTGCGGCACGGACCGTGGAAGAGCTGAGAGCTGCTTTTCCTTATGACCTGTTGGAGAAACTGCATCAGGTAGGACTGCGCCAGCTCTCAATTCCGCAACAATATGGAGGTACGGCTCCCGAAACAGATGTGAACGTAACCCTGACAATGGCTGCCGAGGAAGTGGGTTACTGGGGAGGCAGAATAGTCGATCCGCTAATGATACCCTGGCTTTTCCTGCGAGCCATTGCGACAAATATGTATGTCACCGAGGCGCAAAGGAAATGGATTTTTTCAAAATTTATCGAAAACCCCAGGCTGGTTGTGGCCACTTCAGTAGGTGAGCCGGCGGGCGGTACCGACATACATCTGCCATATGATGAAGGAGGAGGCTCAATTTTACAGGTCAACGCTTACAAAGATGGGAACGAGTGGATTATTAATGGTGATAAAACATTCTGCAGTAACGGGGGGACAGCAGATTTTATTATGCTTGCGGCCAGAACCGACAAAGAGGCAGATGTATCTCAGGCCATGACCTTTTTCTGGGTACCTACAGATGCAACGGGGATTACATTGACTCCCAATAAAATGCTGACATTAGAGTTCGGGGGGAATTGTCAAACTCACTATGATAATGTCAGAGTCCCTGAAGCCAACATGATAGGGGAGGTGAACAAGGGCTTTTCAATCATCGAGAGCTTTTTTCTGGCCCATCTTCCCGGTGTTTCCGGTTCGGTTGGCTTGATGCAGAGAATCTATGAGCAGATGAGAGAATACGCCAAGCAGAGAATCGGAGGTGGTAAACCAATTATCGAACATACCAGCATCGCGTCTAAGCTTGGAGAAATGGCTGTCAATCTGGAATCACTGAGATCTTTGTTGTACCGGGGCGCCTGGGAAATCGATCAGATGGAAAAGACCGGAGGTCGGCCCCTTGGGGAAAGCAACTGGTTTTGGTTTGCGGCAGGCTATGCGCTTTTTAAGCAAGTGTCCTGGCGATTTTGCGAGTTGGCCACCGATATCTACGGGGGCATGAGCGCATCAGTCGATTTGCCCCTGGGAGACTTCCTGAAACATATATTTTATATACGGGCTGCCGGGCTGACCGTTGATGTGGAATTGATCAGGGCCAGCAGGGACTATGATACGAGATATCGGCAGTTCTAGCCGTCTTTATAGACTAAGATTTTAACATTTGTGTCAAATTTTTTAAACATGCCCTTGTAAGAAACAGGCAGATGTTGGATGCTGGCAACTCGTCGGTTTGAGGCGAAGCTTCGCTAGTTAAATCTTTGGCCGGAAAGACAACATTCGGTTTTTGGTGGATATTAGGGTAGGAGGTTACCCGTTGCTAACCTGAAAACAGGACCATAAGGAGCCGTTCTTTATGGATATGATTGTTTGCTGTAAACAGATCCTTGATCCCGAAGCGCCGCCGGATAGTTTCAAAATTGATCCATTATCCAATAAGATGACTCTCCCTCCTGGCATCTCGCCCGTAATTAGCCCTTTTGATTTAAACGCCGTGGAAGCGGCCCTTCGTATCAAGGACAAATCAGGAGGTAAGATTACTATCCTCAGCCTGGGTAACAATCTATTGTCAAATGTAGTGAAAAAACCTTTATCCATGGGTGCTGATGAACTGGTCATTCTGGAGGACGAAGCTTTTGAAGGCGGTGACAGTTGGACAACAGCATATGCCCTGGCTATGGCTATTAAAAAAATAGGTGCCTATGACATCATTTTTTGCGGCAGGCAAGCGGCTGACTGGGATTCCGGACAAGTTGGTTCCGGTATCGCCGAAATACTCGGAATTCCCAGTATAACACTTGGAAAAAATGTGGAAATTATCAATGGCAAGGCACGGGTGGTCAGGATTTTGGATGATTGGAGCGAGATTGTCGAAACGTCGCTGCCCGCCTTAATTACAGTGAGTAACGAACTGGGAGAACCACGTTACCCAACTATTGAAAGGATTATGAAGGCAACCAAGAAACAGCCTACCGTGTGGAGACCGCCTGATATCGGCCTTGAACCCTCCAAAAGCGGTTCTTCCGGAGGACGAACACGAGTTGTCAAGCTCTTCCAGCCCGTTAGGGAAGAGAGATGCGAAGTCGTATCAGGTGATTCACCAGAAGAAATAGGCGCCAACCTGGCTTCAAGGCTTAGAGAAGCAAAGGTATTTAAGTTTTAATCCATAAAAATAAGGGGCGGAAATTTTGGATACCCATAAAGGTGTCATGGTTTTTGGAGAAATAACAGAGGGAAAACTGTCATCTATCACAACAGACTTACTCGGCGGTGGCCGAAAATTAGCTGACCAGCTAAAAGAGGAACTATTCTGTCTCCTATTCGGTGATGAAGTGACCGACTTCGCTAGTGAGGCCATTGCCTATGGTACTGATAAAGTGTATGTGGTTGAAGATACCCAACTTAAAGACTATCAGACAGACACCTACACGCCGACCGCGGCAGAGATAATTAAAGAAGTTCTGCCGAGAATCATATTATTCGGCCAGAATGACATTGGCCGTGACCTCGCACCTCGTTTGGCTTTCAGACTTCGAGCGGGGTTATCTACAGATTGTATCGAGTTGGACATTGATCCACAGACCAAATTACTACTCCAGACCCGCCCCGTTTATGGAGGTAACGCCTTAGCCACGGTTATTTGTCAGACCTTGCCCCAGATGGCAACGGTGAGACGAAAGACCATGTCATCACTGGTACGTGATGATACAAGAAAAGGAAAGGTCATAACATTCACAGTTGGCATAGATCCAGGCAAGGTAAGGACCAGGATAATAAATAGAGTTAAAGAAGAAGCGCCCGGCATCAAACTGGAGGATGCTCAGGTAATAGTAGGTGGTGGCAGAGGTATAGGTAGTGTCGATGGATTCAAGCGTCTAAAAGAGTTAGCTGCACTCCTGAAGGGTGCTGTCGGAGCCACACGGCCGCCATGCGACCGTGGCTGGGTGCCCGCCACGATACAAATCGGGCTTACCGGAAAAGTAGTAGCCCCTGATCTCTATTTCGCTATTGCACTTTCTGGTGCCAGTCAGCATTTGGCTGGCTGCTTTTGTGCTAAAACTATCGTTGCTATTAATCATGACCCTGAAGCCAATATATTCAAAGCAGCCCATTTCGGAGCCCTGGGGGACTGGAAGCAGATCTTGCCACCATTTATTGAGAAGGTTAAAGAGTTCAAGTCCAAATGAGTTGTACAAACCCCTTTACTTTTTGACTGATAAAGCCACGCCCTTCTTCCCCCGGCTAAGAGGCTGTGTCATAATTGGGTGAGGGGGGCTATTTTCTTGCAATAGATATAGTATCAACTATGACAAAAGCCACAAGATATGCTATTATGCATCGAAATGAAAGGAGACTTTCTATGGCATATCGATATGGCAATCGTTACCAAATGGCATTGCTTCCACAAAGCATTGAAGAATATATCACAGAAGATGATCCGGTTCGAGCTTACGATGCCTTTGTAGAAGCATTGGATTTAAACGAATTAGGGATCGAAATCAACCCGAACAAAGTTGGCAATTCACAGTATGATCCCAAAGCAATGCTGAAACTTCTTGTCTACGGTTATTCATATGGAGTTAGGAGTTCCCGTAAACTGGAACGGGAAACCTATCATAACATATCATTCATATGGCTTATGGGAGGTCTGAGGCCTGACCATAAAACCATAGCTGAGTTCAGGCGCAAGAACAAAAAAGACATTCAAAAAATGCTAAAGCAATGCGCTCGCATGTATATAGAGCTGGATTTGATTGCAGGCAATGTTTTGTTTGTTGATGGCACCAAAATCCGTGCAAACGCATCATGCTCCCGTACTCATGATAAAGCCTGGTATGAAGAACAACTTAAAGACGTTGAACAACGAATTGAACAACTTCTTAAAGATTGTGAAACCATAGATGAGCAGGAAGAACATCTCAGTTTATTTGTTACCATGGACAAAGAGCTTGCAAAAGCTGGGAAACTGAAAAGTGCTATAGACAGTGTGCTTACACAGTTCAAAGAAACGGGACGTAAAAAGATCAATCAAACTGATCCTGATTGTGCAAATATGCGCAGCATTCAGGGCAAGCATGCAAGCTATAACGTGCAGAGTGTAGTTGACGATAGAAACGGACTCATCGTGCATGCTGAGGCAGTCAACGATGCCACTGACCTCAACCAGTTAGCCCTTCAGATAGAGCAAGCCCATGAAGTCCTACAAAAGCCATGTGAAACAGCATGTGCAGATGCAGGCTATGCGGACACCGAAGAGCTTGAGAAGATCGACAGGCAGGGGATAGAGGTGATTGTTCCCTCCCAGCGACAGGCCTTGCATGAAGGAGATAAGCCCTTTAGCAAGAGCCATTTCTCTTACGACAAGGAGAAGGATTGTTAGTGGTGTCCTGCGGGCCAACGATTGGGTTACATTGGAACCGATCATGGGAGCGGCAAGAGGCACTACCGGATCACTGACCGAAAACTTTGTCATCGGTGTGAGCATTATGGGCAATGTACATCAGCCAAGTTAGGTCGAAAGATCATTCGCCTTGCCAGGGAAGAGATCAAAGAGAAGCTAGAAAATATTATAATAGTTTTTGTTATCTTCATTACTATTGAGTTTTGCCCTTATTTCCTATACGCTTAATACTAATTTCATCATCCTTCTGTGTTGATTAATTTGATCTTTCAAAAGAAGATACCTAGTACCACAAAATGTTGATTTAATAATATGGATCCTCTCCTAAGCCACAAAAGTTGCCGAAGAAAGGATTTTGTTAATAGGAATTTATGATACTAGACACTAGTATGAATAATTCTTCCCCGCATATAATAAAAAAAGCATTACGGGTATTGTTTATGCCTTTCAGTGTGATAAACGCAATCTTATTGATCTTGTTGCTGCTTGTCTCTCTTTACTTCTTTTCCCCTTATATTGAGAGCTTTTTTATCTTCTATCCAACTTCCTCCTTTGATAGTGTACCTACAGACTTTCGCTTGAAATATGAGGACGTATATTTTGAAACAAAGGACGAAATAACGTTACATGGATGGTTTTTTCCCCTGGAAGGAAAATATCCCGTGATTCTCTTCTGTCACGGAAACGCTGGAAATATCTCCCACCGTCTTGAAAATATAAAACTACTATTAGATCAAAAACTCCAGGTTTTTATCTTCGACTATAGAGGATATGGGAAGAGCGCTGGCAGACCTTCAGAGAAGGGCCTGTATATGGACGGATTGGCTGCATACGACTTCTTGGTAAAGCAAAAAAAAATCCCTCCGTACAAAATTGTTTCCTTCGGCCGTTCTCTTGGTGCATCATTGGCCATTGAGATCTCTCTTATGAGAGAGGTGAGAGCTCTCATCATAGAAAGTGCTTTCACTTCCACAAAAGAGATGGCAAAAACCATGTTCCTTTTCCACGCTTTTTCATTTCTACTGCCGCCCCACTTCAACAACATAGAAAAAATTACTCAAATCACCGTCCCCAAACTCATTATCCATGGTGAAAATGATGAAATTGTGCCCTTTTCTATGGGACAAAAGTTGTACCAAACCTCAAAATCCCCAAAATATTTTTACCGCATAAAAGGGGCAGGACACAATGATACCTATATTATTGGTGAAAAAGAATATTTCGAAAACCTTGCTGCCTTTGTGAAGAACCTAAAGATTTAGTAGTGTAGTAGTGATCAAGATGGGATTATTTCTTTTTTTTATTTCTCCTTTTAACCAGTTCCACGAACTCCTCCAAACTCTCTTCTGAGCCAAACTCTTCATCGAATAATTTCTCATTCCAGAACGTAAGACCCAGCATAAATATATGATGTATCAATTTATCAACATTATCAGCTCCTTGCTGCTTTAATGCCTGGAAAAGCAAATCTTCAGGAACTCTAATTGGATATACTGCTGTTGAAGAAGTGTTTTCTTCCTTTAGGTACTCTTGAATACTCTTAAGGATTCTCAAATTCACAAACTTTCTTTTATATTCTTCCTCGTCCATTTCTTTTTACCGTCAATTCAAAAATATGTTATGCTATCATTTTTAAAAAGATTTTTACTATGAAAAAATCTATCAAGAACTCCGTTTTTTAGCAATTTTATTTATGTCAAAAATTTAGATAGACCCAACTCGCATTACAGAAACGCAATAAGAATCCCTGAGTTGAGCAAGCCAACTCAGGGGAAAGGAAATGAATGAGGAGTGTTTATAAACAAACTCAATAAATTACACTTTTACATAAACACCCTTGCGTGCACTCTTGATTTCTTGCTGCTTCTTCAACCTATTAATTATATTCCATATCTTTTTATCACTAAAACCTGTCTTCTTTTTCAAGGCAGCGGTATCAACACCTCTCTTGCTCTTCTTGATGATTGTAAAAACAGTATCAATTGCAGTTACCTTTGTTTTTTTCTTTACAGGGGCTTTCCTGACAACTCGCTTTTTCACTGGTCTAACCCGAACAGCGACTTTTGCTGTTGCCTTTGGCTTTCGCTTTAGCTTCGGTTTTGGCTTTGATTTTTCGAGTTTGTCCAATTTCTTTGCTATTTTTTCCGTTTTTTGCATCAATGACTTCAAATTTTTCACCACGGATTGCATATCCTTATTTATTTGCTTCATCAATATTTACCTCCTTGCAACTTATTTTACCTTGTTAGAATGCCCTATAAGAAAGCATGGGATGGTATAAAAAACTATAATTTACCTACTATAATGTAATAAAAAATAAATACTATTCCAATAAAATTAATCACACGGCATCTTTCAAGGCCTTGCCCGGCACAAACTTAGGAACCCTCTTGGCCTTGATCTTGATAACTTCCCCTGTCTGGGGATTTCTTCCTTTTCTCGCACTCCTTTTTTGTACTTTAAAGGTTCCAAAACCAATCAAAGTAACTGTGTCCTTTTTTTTCAACGCCTTTGTGATAGAAGAAAAAACGCAATCAACTGCTGCCTGAGCCTCTTTCTTTGTATTTACGACCTTGGCCACCTCATTGACTAAATCTGCTTTATTCATCTTCCCCCCTCCTTTTTTAAGAAAATAAAATGTTTATAAACAAGAGTTTTAAGTTTAATAATAAAATCTTTTACATATTTCAATAAAAAAAACAGCTTTTTTAAGAAAATATTGATATTTTTTTCTTTTTTATCCACCCCAAAAAAATATGGGTATCCTGTTATTAAAAAAATGCTTAAAAGCCACTTTCTGCAATAGAAAAACCCATCAACAAACGAGGAAAAAAAGTAGCAGGGATGCTCAGAGAGTAGACTAATTGATACAGGAATAAAGAAGAGTGTCTGCTTTCAATTGATATTCCTCTTGCCAGACCTTATCAGCAAGCCTGCCCCACCTTGCGGCATAAGCATCCATCCTGTCCTTTTGCACAGTATAGATCTCCTCTGCACCGGGGTGTGTAAACCGTGCTTTTGTTTTCTCTATTACCTTCCGCATAACATGAGGGTTGTCAATAATCATACAGGGACGGAGATGATTAGGATTGTGAGGTTGCCTCAAACGGACTTCACGAAAAAGATAGCTATTAAGGGCCTCAGCAAGCGGCTTTTCCATGATATTATCTACGGCAATGTGTGCATAGACACAAGGCTCCACATCTCCTTTTGCATTAACATGAAAGTACCTACGCGCCCCAGCAATGCATCCTTCTACATATGGACCATCATTCCAAAAATCCAGCACAAAGATTGGACGTGTGTCCCTTATTGCCATGACCTGTCTCCGTAAATGGTCCCGCTGCTTTGGAGTTACCATGAGGGAAAAGTCTGCCTGGCCGTTCACAGGGATGTAGAGGAAATACATCTGTGCCAAAGAACCTAGAGATATCATTCGGTCTATAAATTGCAGTGAAGAAACCACTCGAACATTTTGACTTGTCACAGTAGCAGAAGTTCCAACTATTACCCGATAATCGGTCAGATATTCAAAGGCCTTAATTATCTTTTTATACACCCCCTCCCCTCTCCACTTATCGGTTTCCCTCTCGCCTCCTTCAATGC
Organism: uncultured Desulfobacteraceae bacterium; assembly: GCA_964423495.1. Taxonomy (GTDB): domain Bacteria; phylum Desulfobacterota; class DSM-4660; order Desulfatiglandales; family Desulfatiglandaceae; genus CAYRFN01. Next base: position 12,914 of record CAYRFN010000058.1, on the reverse strand, counting down.
TAATAACAACTGCAACATTCCCTAACTCCGCAAAGCGCTTGGCCTTTTCTTGTGTCACTTTGGTGCCATTTGTATAGACCTGGAAAAAAATAGAGGGATGCCTCTCAAGTATTGTGAAAAGATGTGGATATACCATCGGCTCTCCGCCGAGAATGGTGACAAAATAGATACCAAGTTCCTCGCATTCCGTTAATAGACGGTCTACCACCTCCAGAGGAAGCTCCGGTTTCATGCCGTACCCCAATGTATAACATCCTTTACAACGGAGGTTGCATCGAAGGGTAGGACTTAGGATCATAATAAAGGGAGGGCGAAATCCCAGCTCGGCCTCCCGCTTATCCCTTATCTTTCCCCCTTCAAACCAGGCCCTATTGAAAAGGGTCTCAAACAGGCTGATTCTTCTTTTGACGGGAAGATAGGACAGAACACGATGAAACAATTCCTTGGCCGGGTGTCCGGATGTTTTTAGAATGCGCCTCACCTTTTCTATCCCATTTAATATATCAGGATCATTGCTAAGGAATTTACCTAAAGTAGTTAGCCGTATGAGGTTTTCATCTGAGATCCTTGGCAATACGCTGACAATAGCCTTTACTGCTTGATGTGCACTTAGCTCTTTTAAACTTGCAGTCATAATCAACTTCCTTTCTGTTTATTATGATAATAACTTGCCTTTACTAATAATGAATCAGTAAAGATCTGCCAAAAAAGCTTTACCTTGGAAATAACTCGGTCAAAGGCACCTTCCGAATTTTAACGAGCTCTTTTACAACCTCCTGACTATTCATTTGTTATTATCTTCTACAAATACCACTTTGTCAATCAACCATCACTTGTGAGCCAGATTGATTTCGCCATAGATGATTTTACCAGCCCCGAGATCCAGCATGCTGCGTTTTGAATCTTTACTCTTTTTATCAGCCAATTATAAAGTAAGCAAATATAATCCATCAGGTAACTCAGAGATTAAGAAACATGGATTTAAGGATTCTTGTTCTTTCCACATTAAAAATTTCCCTTTCGAGCATTCAATTTTCTCAATTGTCTTATAAATCTAACATACCGGATATCATAGAGACCTTTTCTTCTTATATTAGACTTCTCTATCCATTTGCAAGCAAAAGGCGATATAGCTTCCGCGATTTCAGCATCAGAGTAACCCAACTTCAATCCAATCAAGATCAAATCCACTAGTTCATAAGGACCAATAATCTCCTCGTCATAAATCCCCCCAAATCCCGGCGAGGGTTTCTGGTATATAACCTTATCTTGGAGACCCATGAACTGTCCTAAACGTATCACCTGTGTTTTATATAAGCCGGATAGAGGCACATAATCACCCATGAAGGGATCATCTATGCCATGTTCGACAAAGTAGCCAAGCGAAGTTTCTGTTAGGTTGGCACAGATAACAAGCATAAGCTTGTGGCGGGTTGCATACTCCTTTATCCTGGTGATCCGTAATCGGTGCAAAAGGGTCAGCAGTCTGTAATGGATGAGTACCCATTCAGGTGCATCATTGGCCTTAACAAATAATATTACACGCCTCCTGGCCCTCATCGGCACCCATCGCAGGATGAATTTCATTAAACATATAGTCAGCCAACGGGGCGGCATACCAAGGCGTCTTTCAATATCAACAGCTTCGGCAGTGATATCCTTTTGAATTAGATCAGCCCCAAGATCCTTGTATATATCTGTATTGTAGTTCTCCCCTTTGACTCTTAAATCATTCATCTGGAAAGCAACAACTTGGTATTTATCTCTTATTTCCTGAGCCCTGACACATAGGTACGCTGTAACCAAGCTATCAATACCACCGCTCGCCCCAAAAACCATCCCTCTAAAACCCTTGTAGTCCACCGCATTTATAAGGTCTTGCGCTAATTTTTCTACAAAAGCTTTAACGATAGACTCAAAGAGTTGTTTTTGCAGTACTTCCGTAAACATCACTGATTTAGGCTTAGTCAATAATTCTCACCCAATTCAATAGACCTCCTACGTGCAGCCTTAATCACTTCATTGATCACACCATTAAGTTTCCCCTTATTAAATACTGCAAGCCCTGCCTCTGTCGTGCCGCCTGGAGAAGTGACCATTTCCCGCAGTCGGGATAGACCATGTTCCGACTTTTCTGCTAGATGGGCCGCACCCAGGAAAGTCTGAACAACCAGACGATGGGATATATCTCTCTCAAGACCCACAGCCTGACCAGCATCAACCATACATTCCATTATTTTGAAGACATATCCCGGACCGCTCCCAGACAAAGCCGTCACAGCATCCATCATTGTCTCATCTACCTCCACGGTATCTCCAACAGCATTAAAAATCTCTCTGGCTATCACCATATGTTCTGGTGTAGCAAGGTGGCTACCTGCCAACGCACTTACACCTTTTTGAATAAGTGCTGGTGTATTCGGCATAACACGTATTAAAGGAATATCTTGATTAATAACAGAACTGATCATCTTCAGGGGAATCCCAGCGGCAATGGAGATCACCAAATGATCGTTCCTTATCTCTCCTTTTATCTCTTCTAAGACTTCCCTTATATTCTGGGGCTTTATAGAAAGGACAACAATCGAACTTTTGTTTACCAGATCATTATTGGAAGCACTATAACATATTCTATACTGGTTGGATATGTTTTCCAATGCCTTTTTGTCCTTATCAAAGGCCAATAATCGATCTCGATCGTAGACACCGCTTTGAATGAGCCCTTGAATCATGGCCTTTGCCATATTACCTGCACCAATAAAACCTAATTTACCTGTCTTTGCATTCATATAAACTCCTTTCGATTCCCTGATTTGGTTTTTGAAAATATGGTTGAATCGATGTTAAACGAAAGGCACGGCAAAAATCCAGAAAGCCCGCCACTCGCCTTAGTTTTCAGGTCCGCTCAGGTCGGAGTCCCTGCCTAGTCGGTTTCTTAAAAGAGAGTCCCATGCCCTTTTTATTACCCAGACCTGAAGGCTACCAAAATAAACATATCACCTTGTGTTAATGGTTCAAACAAAAAAGTAAGTGCCCCCTCAAAACGTATGTGAAATTCATCACGATAAATCTTGACGCCCTATTTATTTTATGATAGACACCCTCTTCAAAAATAAAAGCCAGAAAATTTGAAGTGTTATGAAAACAAATCAGCAAAAATATCATCATAAGAAAGGAGAATAAAAAAATGGCTTATAATGCAGTAGAAATGGCTGACTGGCAGATTTCTGACGCAGCAGAAAAAAACATGCCCACGCCAGATGAGTGGAGAGATAAGTTAGGTCTTGAGAAAGATGAGATGCTTCCTATGGGCAGGCTGGCTAAACTTGATTTTTTGAAAATCATCGACCGACTTAAAGACAAACCTGATGGAAAATACATTGAAGTAACCGCTATTACTCCAACCCCCCTGGGAGAAGGAAAAAGTACGACTTCCTGTGGGCTGATGGAAGGCATGGGGATGAGGGGAGTAAATGTGGGCGGCGCCCTGAGACAACCATCAGGAGGACCAACCATGAATATTAAGGGAACGGCTGCCGGAGGCGGTAATTCCCTTTTGATTCCCATGACCGAGTTCTCTCTGGGACTGACTGGTGACATCAATGACATCATGAATGCCCACAATTTGGCCATGGTGGCACTGACCGCCCGCATGCAGCATGAGCGGAACTATAACGATGAGCAGCTTCAGCGTCTGACCGGCATGCGACGTCTTAACATTGACCCCACCCGAGTGGAAATGGGCTGGATCATCGACTTTTGTGCCCAGGCCTTGAGAAACATTATTATCGGTATTGGCGGTAGGATGGACGGCTTTACTATGCAGTCCAAGTTCGGGATTGCGGTAGGTTCTGAGCTAATGGCCATTCTTTCTATTGTCACGGATTTAGCCGACTTGAGAAAGCGTCTCGATGAAATCACAGTGGCATTTGACAAGAGCGGAAAACCCGTGACCACCGGCGACCTGGAAGCAGGCGGCGCAATGACCGCATGGATGCGCAACACAATTAACCCAACCCTTTTGTGCACAGCCGAATACCAGCCATGCATGGTCCATGCCGGACCTTTTGCCAATATTGCAGTGGGACAGTCCTCCATCATTGCCGATCGGATTGGTTTGAAGATGTTTGATTATCATATCACTGAAAGTGGTTTCGGCGCCGACATAGGCTTCGAGAAGTTCTGGAACGTAAAGTGTCGTTACAGCGGCTTGAAACCACATGTTTCTGTCCTGACATCCACCATCCGCGCACTCAAGATGCACGGCGGCGGACCTAAGGTAGTTGCAGGTCTCGCACTCCCTGACGAATACGCCAAAGAAAATATTGAATTAGTGGAAAAAGGTTGCGAAAACATGGTCCACCATATCAACACAATCAGGAAGGCAGGCATCAATCCTGTCGTGTGCATAAATTGCTTCCATACAGATACAGATGCTGAGATTGAAGTCGTAAGAAAGGCTGCCGAAGCAGCCGGAGCACGCTGTGCCAAATCCACACACTGGGCTGACGGCGGTGATGGAGCCCTGGAATTGGCAGATGCCGTGATTGACGCCTGCAACGATGAAACCCAATTTAAATTCCTCTATCCTCTGGAAACTAAACTCCGCGACAGAGTGTCAATAATCGCTAAAGAGGTCTATGGGGCAGAAGGCGTTTCATGGACCCCGGATGCCGAGGCCAAGGCCAAAATGCTGGAAGGGGATTCCAAATATGATGACTACGCAACCATGATGGTGAAAACACACCTCAGCCTGACACATGATGCGGCACTCAAGGGTGTTCCAAAGGGCTGGTCACTTCCCATCCGCGACGTGCTGATTTACTCTGGCGCCAAGTTCCTGTGCCCCTGCGCCGGAACTATCAGTCTGATGCCGGGCACAAGTTCTAATCCTGCCTTTAGAAGGGTGGATGTGGATACTGATACAGGCAGGGTTACCGGACTATTTTAGTTTTAATAAGACATAAAAAAAGGAGGACTGCTACCAGTCCTCCTTTTTTGTTTTCCCTGTACTATTTTACGCCTCCAAGGGCCTGAGCTATATTATAGCAATAGTCACCCATCTTCTCAAAGGCCGTTAACATATCAACAAAAACCAGCCCAGGATCTACTCGACAGTCACCGCTCTGAAGGCGCATAAGATGACTCTCTTTCATCTCCGCCTCCATGCTGTTTATTCTTCCCTCAATCGCCTGGGACTTTGCCAGGATCTCTCTATCTTCCTTCCTCATAGCATCAATCACAAGATTTAAAAATCTGCGTGCCTCATTAGAGATTATATCAAAATCTTGCAAAGCCTTTTCAGAAAAATATAGATTCTTTTCAATAAGAATTTCGACCAATTCCGCAATATTTTCTATCTCATCACCATTTCTCTCAAAGTTATTGGAAATTCGCATTAAGGAGGCTATCTCATTGGATTCTTCAGAGCTTACAGGATTCTGGACCACGTTAACAAGAAACTGGGTTATCTCTCTTTGAAGGGTATCAAGGGCGTCTTCCCTCTTTTTCCATTTGGATAGTTCTTTGACACTCCGGTCTTTAAAAGAATAGATCACATCGTCATACATTACCTGTACTGCTTCACCCATTCTTATAACCTCTGCCTTTGCCTGTGCAAGGGCCACCGAAGGGGTGGCAACGAATTTTGAATTCATGTATTTTACATGGTGAAGTTCATCAAGGACCTCTTTCTTCTTGTGCGGTGTAAGCCAGATGGATATCTTCACAAGGTACGGTAACGCCATGAGGAAAAAGATTGCATTTACCACGTTGAACATGGTGTGGGCATTGGCAACATATCTGGCAATGTTGGGCCTTTCTACACCAAGGATAAGATCCGGAGGTCCACTGCCTAACAAAGAGGAGGTGACCCACACGATCAACTTTATGAATAGCGGAAAAAATATGATAATATAAATAACCCCGATTACATTAAAAAGTGTATGAGCTCGCGCCGTCTGATGTGCGTTAATACTTGCACCCACACTGGCCAACTCCGCCGTGATAGTAGTCCCTATATTATCCCCGAGAATCAGGGCCACGCTGGCCTCGAAGTTTAAGAGCCCCTGGCTCGCAAGTGCCATGACAATCCCTACCGTGGCACTTGAACTCTGGAGTATCATAGTCAAGACAGTGCCTACTACTACGCATAGAAGGATTCCACTCAGATTATCAGTGCTAAATTCTGTAAAAAAGGAGATAAAGGCAGGATCTTGCTTTAAAGGAGCAAAACCTGCCTTCATTGTAGCTAATCCATAAAAAACCAGACCAAAGCCAAGCAGGATATCTCCCACATGGATCCATTTGCGACGACCCACAAAGAACCTTAAGAGAACCCCGGCAGCAATAGCAGGCAGGGCATATTCCTCAATCTTGAAAGCAATTAACTGGGCCGTAACTGTAGTCCCAACATTGGCGCCCAAGACAACACCAACTGCCTGTACAAAATTCATAAGACCGGCATCAACAAAGCTAACCAGCATTACCGTTGTGGCACTGGAACTTTGTATGACGCTGGTTATAAGTGCCCCCACTCCACAGCCAATAAAACGGTTATTGGAGACCATGCCCAAAATCTGACGCATCTTTCTTCCGGCGACCTTCTGAAGTCCCTCGGACATGATCTTCATGCCAAAAAGGAAAAGCCCTAAACCCCCGAATGATTGAAAAATTACCCACTTCATATTTCAGTTGTCCTCAGAAAAAGCTCAACTATAGAAGACAGTTAAGACTCCTTCTGTTGCTGGCTCCTATTTCATAACCATTGAAAAATTGCTATTTTTGTAACTGTTTAGCCCTCTAAAATAAGGCAAGAAGGGATATGGGGTCTCTTTCAAAAAAACGCAAAATCCTGACTCATTTTATTGAACCGCAGAGTTGCCCTGAGATTCACGATAACGATATAAAAATTATTTAGCTTCGTCAACATTTACTGCCAGAAAAAAGGACCCATTCTGTATGGAACAGAACGGGTCCTCGTTTTCCAGGCCCTTTGGAGCAAAATTAACAAGTGATCTTAAAAATCATTGCAGCACCAGTATCTCCAGCCGCACAACCAGACCATAGGGCATATCCACCACCTAAAATGACAACCTCCTCCAGTAACTCGACAATAATCCTGCCTGCCGTTGGACCCTGAGGATGCCCATAGATCAAGGAGTTTCCATAGTTATTCATCCACATAACATCAATTCCCATCATTTTGGCAAAATTGATATCATTAACAGCAAAAGGTTGATGCGACTTAACGGCCTTCATATCCTCAATTTTTAGACCTGCGTTTTTCAGAGCCATTTCTGCCGCCGGAACAGGGGCTTCGGCCATAAATCCTCTTTCGGCCCTTGAAAAGCCATACGAAATAATTTGGATCTCAATATTTGGATCTTTGCTCAGTTCCTTGGCCTTATCCTTAGTTGTCACAATTAAACCACAATTCCCATCCGCAGGAAATGTCTGAGCACCAAAAGTGTGAACTCCTTCCGGTTCAACCGGTCTGAGTTTAGCTAATCCTTCGGCTGATGTAGGTGTAACGCCTTCATCCTCTTCAACTAAAACAGTCTTTTTTCTGGAGACCTTGACCTCGGCAGGGAACATGTATCTTTTCTGAAAGGCCCTGTCATTAGCGATTGCATCCTGGTATTGTTCATATCTCCTTAAGGTGACCGCATCACACTCCTCCCTTGTTGCCCCTATCTTTTTGGCCACATTTTCAGCGGTCTGGATCATTTTCAGTCCAGCATTAGGATCAGCATTAAAATTATCCATCATCCAGTTTTCCGATTCCACCTCTCCACCAGGGCCAAGAGGCTGCGCCCAGACTGTATGGGGCCCATTAGAACATCGATCCGACATCAGCGCAAATGCAGTCTCATAAGTTCCTGCTTCAATATTCACTGCAGAAAGATGGATGCATGTGGTTGATGTAGTGCATGCCTGATTCACCATAAGTGCGGGTAATGCCTTTTTGTTATCAACCAGCATGGCAGATGCCCAGTTGTGACTATAAAACATACGGTGTTGAGCAATGGTGATTCCATAATACATATAGTCAAATATGGTTGGATCATAATCCTTTTTTAACATCCAATTTCTAGCAGTCTTGGCCGCTAATACAATGGCATTATCATTAGCCATGGACCCTTGCCATCGACAAAATGGTGAAGAATAATATCCACCGTAAGGTATAAACGCTTTTGTCAACATGTGATTTCTCCTCCTGAGTAAATAAAATTGTTATTAGTTATTATTTATTTGTGTTTCTTTATCCCATCAAGAATTACTCTAAAGACCACGGGCGTGAGCCTGTGGGAATCTACTAACAAATAACGATCAACGTTAAACTTACATCCTGCATTAAGTATCACTCCACGTGCCATATCTTTCCCTGAGAATACGGTGGAGTATCTTTCCTGTCGGTGTTCTCGGCATCTCTTCATCTTTGACAAAATCAACAGTCTTTGGCCGCTTGAATCCGGCTATCTTGCCACGGGAGGCATTAATGATCTCTTTGCCAAGATCTTCACTCGGTTCATAGCCATCATTCAGTACAACAACGGCCTTAACAACTTCACCCCACTTATCGTCAGGTATGCCTATAACAGCAATATCCTTTACCGCCTCATGTGCGCCAACAACGCTTTCCACTTCAGAGGGATACACGTTTTCACCCCCCGTGATAATCATATTGGCTTTTCTGTCAACGAGAACATAATACCCATCTTCATCCCGCTTAACCATATCTCCAGCAGAAGACCATTCACCACAAAAAGCCTCCTTGGTCTTTTCAGGCTCTTTCAAATATTCTTTAAAAAGCATCGGTGTCCTGTAAAACAATTCTCCCACCTCCCCTTCCGGGACTTCGTTTCTGTCCTCATCTAATATCTTGATTCGATCGGTTCCGAAAACCTCTTTGCCGATAGATCCGAGCTTCTTGAACTGGTCCTCCGGCCTAAGCAGTGTTACAAGTCCGCCTTCGGTACTCCCATATGCCTCCCACAGCTCAGCATTCTTGAAATAATCCATGATTGCAAGCTTGAGGTCTTTCCTTGCCGGTGCTGAAGAAATAAGTAACTGGCGTATAGAAGACACATCAATACTATTCTTGATATCGTCTGGAAGGGCCAGCATCATGATGTAATGGGTCGGGACTAAAGAAGTAAATGTAATCTTGTATTTTCCAATAGTCCTTAGCAAATCCTCAGGATCAAAACTCACCATGTTATAAACAAATACCGGCGCAGATACCAAGGTATAAGGGAAAGAGTAGAATATAGAATTTACATGGCACATGGGTAGGACGAGCATGACCTTGTCTGTGGGTAGTACACCCATATTAATGTTATTCACGACGTACTGCGCATGATAACTCTCATGAGTCCTCACCACACCTTTGGGACGACCTGTTGTCCCGGAGGTGTACATGATGGTCCAGGTATCGTCGCCATAAACCACGAAATCCGGCTCATCTGATGAGGACTTTGACAGCAAATCCTCATAACCAATATATCCATCAGGAACCTGCTCATCTCCTAAATAAACATAAGCATCTTTGGGAATCGGCAGCTTGTCTTTGATCCCGTCAATCATTTCAACAAAAGGTGCTTCCACCACAAAGGCCTTACATTCAGAATGGTTTACGACATATTCAATTTCAGGAGTTGCCGACCTGAACATTATGGGGACAACAATTTGTCCGCCTTTGGCACATCCTGCACAGATATCCATCCATTCACCCCGGTTGAATGCAAGGACGGCAAAGGTATCTTTGGGCCCTACTCCCAAGTCTTTCAAACCGTTGGCGAATTGACACGAACGTTCATTCCATTCCTTAAAGTTGAATACCTTATTCTTATCCTGCCACCCCAGCCTGTCTGGATAATTGATGGCATTCATTTTAACAACCGTTCCTGCGTGCATCCATTTGTTTTTTAACATTTTATAACTCCCCAATAATTGATTGGCTGAATCGTTCAACTAAGCAATATTTTGGGTCACAATCTCCGTAATATCCATTATCTTAATCTTACCTCTGTCCTCCTTAGGTATGGCCCTAACACCTTTTCTCAAGTTGTCCTTACACGCGGCACATCCGGAGACAATAATTTCTGCCCTTACAGCAAGGGCATCTTGAACTCTTTCTGCAGCTATGTCCACAGACATTTCAGGGTTGTTTGCCATCACACCTCCGCCACCACCGCAGCATCGGGCCTGCAGCCTGTTTCTACCCATCTCTACATATTCAAGTCCCGGGATCGCCTTTAAAATATTCCTCGGCTCCTCAAAGACCTTAAAGGCCCTTCCAAGATCACAGGGGTCATGATAGGTCACCTTTTTCCCTAACTCCCCCTTAAACTTAATCCTGCCCTCATTGATCAATTTTTCCAGATAATGAACAGAGTGAAACACTTCCAATCCGATATCTCCAATCTCAGGATAAAGCTTTTTAAAGGTTTTATAGCATCCCGCACAGGGGGTTACCAATTCAACGGCTCCAGTGGCCTTAATCTTTTCTATTACTTTCCTGGCATGTGGTTCAAATTCATCGGTACCCATAAGGAATAAGGGAAAGCCACAGCAGCCCTCTTCAGCCCCCAGAGTGATGTAATCTATATCAGCAGCATCCAGCGGCCTGATCAGGCTGGGGACCATCTTCATATCAAGATAACTGGGAACACAACCCATAAACAGGAGTGTTTTAGCCCTGGACTTAAGCTGCCCCTTCTTAATCTTTTCCTTGAGGCCGGGGGGATAAATATCGGTCCTGTCTTCTTTTGCACTTGCATATACATTTCCTGTTTTCAAGATATTCTCCCTCACCTGGAGAACCGGTTCGGGAGACAATCCGGCTCTAAAAAGTTTCTTGCGAACCCCTTCTACAATCTCATCCACCTTAATTTGGGCGGGACAGAAATAGGTACATGCCTGACAGGTTGTGCAACTATAAAAGGCCTCTGCCAAACCGTCTGACAGATCTATTGATCCGTTCAATAAGTTAAAGGCAAGAACATTTCTCCCTCTGGCGTTTCTCGATTCCCTTTGTGTAACACTAAAAGTGGGGCACCCAAGCCGACAGAATCCACAGTGTATACAAGCGATTATCTCGTTATCAATATCCACACCATAAGAATTAACTCCTTCAGGATGATCGAGCAGTGGCTGAAAGGCAAAATAATCGTAGATGTCGTATTTCTTTTTTTCCAGACCCATTTTACCCGGATTAAGAATGCCATTAGGATCAAGCGCCTTCTTTATAGACCTCATTACATCAAGGGCCGGACCCATTTGTTTCTCTATGTATGGATTTCTTGCAAGGCCGGTCCCATGTTCTGCAGTAATCGTGCCTCCCATTCCAAGGGCAAGTTCTGCTAATTCATCAGCGGCCGGTCTGAGCCTGTCCCATTCATCCTGACTCCTCATATCAATTACAAAGGTAGTATGGACATTACCATCTCCTATGTGGCCAAAGGTTGAAAGGAGCAAATTGTGTTTATCTGCTATCTCTTGTGCCCTCTTTATAGCTTCAGGGATTTTTGTAGGAGGGATACCAAAATCCTCTGATATAGGAACAAGCCTATTTCCTGGCTTAATTCTTGAGAGTGTCGGTACAAGTTTTCCCCGCGCCTCCATTATCTCGCCGGCCTTTGCCGGGTCATCACTCCAAGTGAATTCCTTCACATCATTTTTTTTACATATCTCGTCAATCCTTTCCATATCCCGGGTTACCGTTTCCTTAACACCGTCTACCTCGATTATGAGCATGGCCTCTATCTTGCTCACGTCTCTGCCAATAGCCTTTCCAACAACCTTTAGAGAGTATTTATCCATTATCTCACATGCAGTAAGTTGTATTCCGGAGGTAATAATATCGGTAACCGAATTTCCGGCCGCATAAAGGTCATGAAAGATAGCCAGGGCAAGCGCGTTATACTCCGGAACCGGTTGTATCTTTACCGTAATCTCGGCAATTACACCAAGTGTTCCCTCTGAGCTTGCAAAGACATGATTCAGGTCATATCCAAATGACGATTTAGGGGTTATAAAACCGGTCTTAATGATAGTTCCGTCAGCCAGAACAACCTTAAGGGCTTTAATATAGTCCCTGGCCGTACCGTATTTTACGGCCCTGTGACCACTTGAGTTGGTTGACATCATACCACCTATAGTTGCAATGGCCTCGCTGCCAGGGTTGGGGGGGAACATAAGATTATGTTTGCCAAGGGCCGCATTTAGCTGAACACAAATAACACCGGGTTCTACCCTTGCATAAAAATTTTCTTTATTTATTTCCAGAATCTTATTCATTCTGTGGACATCCAGGAGTATGCCTCCTTTTACAGGAAGTGATGCACCGGTTGTTGCCGTCCCCGAACCCTGGACAGTGACCGGCACTTTCTCCTGATTGGCCAATTTCATAATACTGGATATCTGCTCTGTAGTATAGGCGAAAACCACTACATCTGGCACACCTTCATGTACTGAAAGATCCCTCGAATAGCTAAGGCATTCAACACGATCATCAAACACGTTTTCCACGCCTACGATTTGGGCAATTTTTGGAACAATATCCATAGGTTGATCTCCTATAGTTATGGGTCTTTTTTACGATAATATGGAAGATAGTTCAAACATTGATATGGCTACTTTTTAGCTACATAATAACTATATCTAATGAACTCAAAAATAGTCAAGAAAAACAAAATGCACCAAGAAAAATCAGTTGCGCTGCACACAGACTGGCATAGGCAGATAGGTCTTCTATCTTCTAAATGAATCACACGGACATGGGGATCTCTTTTAAGAAAGTCGCTAAAAAATTCCTCAATGCTTGTCGAACGCCCCTGGGTGTTAACCATGGATCAGGAACAGAAAGGCAGAGCATGGGGCTCTCTTTTCAGAAAACGAAAAATTGGTTG
>CAYRFN010000057.1:0-21351 GCA_964423495.1 uncultured Desulfobacteraceae bacterium | reverse complement strand
GTGAGAGTGCTGATGAAGAATCTTGAGGTTCAACTGGTTCGGCCACCAGTCCCGGATCGACGTGCCACCGCCAGCAATGGGTTTGTTAGCTCCGCCCGTTACCGGGCCATTGCTATCTTCATTCATAATGTTTCCTCCTTTCGTTCATTTGATTATAGAATTAATATTATATGATAACTACTATCAATTAATGGCAAAAAAATATATTAAACTTTCTCTGCCATCTCATTTCTCCTTTCAGACTTTATAGGTTTAGTCCAAAAACGAACAGGATCGGCTTACGGCCATCAATCGAAAGCCATGGATGTCTTCCAGGCTTCCCAGACCTTTCCAACAAGATCCGGTCCCGGTTTCAAGGTCATTTTTCCTGGTTTCCAACCGGAAGGTGTGGCCTCGGTACCCTCACTGTTTCGGACCAGTTGGAAAGCTTGAAGCTGTCTTAGAAAGGGGTCAAATCTGCTGTTGACTGTTTTGTAACATTTTTTCTATGGTTTTTACGCGGGCCTTTAGCCTACGGTCCGCCGATATGTCTTTTCATCTTTTCAATGGCGCTGCTCACAGATCTGTACTTGGCGATACCAAACTGCCTCCCAATCTCTTCCAGTTTCTCTCCTCTAAGGCTCCTAATAAGAAAAATGGCAACATTCCTCGGTTTCGTGTACAGATCAAGGTTTGTTTTAAAAAGCTCGATAAACATGGGGTAATCCTGTTTCTCAAGGAAAGCAGATTCCCCTCTTCGTCCTCTGTTCATCACATGGTACCATGCATCCGGGTACTGTATCCTTAATGGCCTGCTCATAAGATCCGATTATCATATCACAGAATAACAGTCAACAGCAGATTTGACCCCTTTAGCCTTTAGCTTCTTTAGCTTTACGGGCAATATGTGCCCATAATCGCCAATATCTTCAATATTATAGTCATAACTGCCTTTAACTTCAACAATGGTAAATTGTTCCCGAGTAGGGACATTTTTTACAACAATTAAGTCACCCTCCTTGATATATAAGAGCATCGTGTTGCAGCGATCCCAAGCCCTCTGTTCTTCGTCATCAAAGGCGATATGGTCATCCGTTTTAGTTTTTAGCTTGCTCAGTTTCAATCTTTCATCATATCCCCAACCCTGCCGTAGTGTGCCTTTATCAAGTTCTGATGAAAAATAGTCTTGTGCTGAAGGATCAATGTTCCAAAACCAGCATTCCATATATATACCTCCTTTTTTGCCCAATTAGTATATAGTTTCTGGATAAATACTGCTAACTTTGTATTCTTAAAAAAACGCTTTACTTGCTTTTACTTTGCCTTTCCCTAACATCGGACTTTATTTTATCGAGATATTTTGTATAACCCTTCCAATCACTCGGTACTTGGTTCATTATACACCATATCTTTGAAGGTGGAACATTAATAAATTTAATTTTACCCCAAGCCAGTCTCTGAAGATAATAGCTCATTGAATTTTCTGGTAATATAAATGGGCCATAATAGAAGTAAATCATTTGACCACTCTTCAATAACTTATTTGGATCTTCTCTTGTTTCTTCAGCCAGCGTAAGCCATTTCTGGATCTTTACTCTATAAGCTGCTACCGCCATAATATTATTTGTAGGATGATTTGCCCAAACTGAGAGAACTACTATGTATACTTCGTCCAAATTTTTTAGTTCATCGTTAGAAACAACAAACTTCATGATCTTACATATAAAACCAGCTGATTCCTTCGCAATATCTGATGGGTCAAATGGCTCTCCTTTTTTGTAATAAAAAGAATTCTCCATCTGTTGGTTAACGAAAGTCACTTTTGTAGGATCTGATTTCTCGATATTATATTCCAATGACGAGTCTCCACACCCAGTGAGAATAAATACCACTAACCCTGCGAATACTAATAAAACATAATAATTCTTGAGCCCTTTTACCATTGTTCTATTCTCCTTTTGATGAACTAATTTGTAGAATATTATCAGAGAAAACCATGTCAGCATAATATTTTGAAGGAAGATAGAAAACGATATTCCCTGTTTTATCAATAAAACCTGTTTTTCCTTCTTCTTTGACCCTAGCTAACCCGCAAGAAAATGGTTTAGCATCTTCATATTTTGGTTTTATTACTATTTCAAAATCTAGATTGATATATCCAATTTTACCATTTTCACCCTCTATAGCACAGAGACCTTCATAAAATTCATATGAAGATGGCGGATGTCCGGAGGGGTTATGGATATAATTACTTTCCCTGGTATTTCCGTTGGGATAAATATATACAACTCTACCATCTTTTCTTCTAAAAAACGGAAGATCTCCTACATTAGCGATTAATGCATGATATTTTTCAAATATTACCCTTCCTTTATTATCTATAAGAAAAAAAGTTGTATATGATTTATTTTTATATTTTTTTATTCCTACAACAGCTAAACCATTACGAAAGTTATCTGCGTAATCAAACCGTAGAGGTATAACTACATGCCCCTTTTTGTCTATATAGCCACACTTCTTTTTACTACCTTTCTTTTTTTCTATTCTAGCCAAACCATTTGAGAAATCGTAACCTTTAACTCCTTTAGGAAGTGAAAACATTTCGTTCCCATATTTATCAATATACGAGTAATGGTATCCGAGCATGGTGAAAGCACATTCCCTATTGGGTTTTTCTGAACTGATCACTACATTCCCTTGCTTATCGAGATATGAGTACTGATCCCCAATCTTGACGAGAGCATATCCATCTTTAAAGGAATTCCCTTTCTCAATTTTTTCTGAACTGATCACTACATTTCCTCGCTTATCGATATAACCCTTATGAGTTCTATATGTTCTATCAAACACAACGTAAGCTAAACCTTCATAAAAATTCTCTGCGTAGACGAATTTGGGTTTAATCACAAAATTTCCTTTCTTATCAATAAAACCCCATCCATGTCCTGCATAGACAGATGCCAAACCACTTGAAAATCGGGAATTCATTTCAAATTTGGGTTCGACAATGATATTTCCCTTTTTATTCATGTAACCATAAAGTGATTTTTTAGAGTTTATTGCTGGTTTTTTAGTACCTTCTTTCTCATCGACTTCAGATTCCTTAGTGACTTTTAAGTCTTTCTGGTGTTTCTGTTCGAAGCCATTTTTCTTGTGCGTCGGCGTATCCAAGGCTCCTAACAACGCTATGAAAATGATAAACATCAGTCCATAATACAAAAATGCCCTGCCTCTTGATTTTTTCCCCCACCTGACAACTAAGCTAGGTTTAATCAAGCCCAACAACAGAGCGATAAGTGAACATAGAGCAAGAGCAGTAAATAGATTATCCATAACATATCCTCCCTTTTTATTCTAAAAGCATTTCACAGACTGTGAGAACATAGGGTTCTCGTCCTGGTAATCAATTTACTCCTTATCTTTAAATGTGGCACTACTCAAAAGGAATAAATATATTCCATTTAAAGGTACTGACTTTTTACCTATTTGCCTCTAAACAAGGGGAATATTGAATAACAACTTGTTTTTTCAAGGAAATAGCATAAGAAATTTAGGTTTGTGTGTCAATAATGAAGAGAAAAACTCTTCTGCTAAATTAAATCTAAAGTCATCACACATTCGAATTAAAACTCTAAAGTTGTAAAGTGAACGTACATGCCGTCCTTATCTTGTATGCACCTCCAAGATCAAGAACGAAGCTGTCAGTTTCTTTTAGAACACTGAAAATGTCATGACCAAACTGAACCAACCAATCAACGCATTCATCTTGATCCTTATTCCCATATTCATTTCTTCTGTGAAGGGCAAAATGGGGAGAAGTTGTATTGAACGACTTAACCTGTTTACCTTGACAGGACAACCTGTTTTGTCCCTCCCGGCTACCAGGCTGCGTCACGCCCTGAGGTTGTATCATAGTTCCCGATCTTTACCGTAGACCAAACACGTAACAATCTTCAAGCAGTGGAATTAGCCTTTTTGTCCCAATAACCAATGTGACCTGATAATTACTCACGTATCGCCCAACTACTGCGACTGGACTATTTTGACTTAGTTCTACGCCAAGCATCTTCTTTGATTTTGTAAAAGCGAAACCTCTCTCAAATTCTGGGTCCCAGGATACGTAAATATCTCCGAATTTGTTCGTAATTAGACCTTTCCAAAGATAATATCGGTTTTTGTTTACAGGTCCATTGAATGGTGGAGAAACCGTATACCGAAGTTCTTCTGAAGCATTTGTATAAATAGCTGCATCATTTATTGTTGTGATAGGAATTTTTCCATTTTTGAGATTTGTAACGTATTCCTTCCATTGTTTCTTATGATCGATTCGTCTGGCGGCTAGCATTTTATTCGTCCGGTTACCCCAAGAGATAAATCTATAAGCTCCTTTTTCCCATCTTATATCCAAGCTGACATTATCATTAGGTTTTTGGCCGTCGTGTGGTGCATCATAAATCAGGTAGTCCTGATTGTTTTTTACCCTTATTTTCATTGCCTCATAGACGTCAGTCCTTAACACGATACCATTTAATAAAAACTTCGATGGAATTTTGATAAGGGCACGGCCACAACGTATGTTCATCGGATTCATGACATCAAATCTATGAAGTACACATAATAGAGAAGCTTTAAGGGGGACACCACTAAAAGCCGCTCGTTCTAATTCTTCATTCCAATCAACATCAAACCACTGCACAAATGTTGCTTCGGGTGTGCCATATTCTTCTTTCGGCAAAAATTTAACCTTTATCCTAATAGGCAGCTGTGTTCTTGAATATTCACGAATCTTCGGTGAGTATAATCCTGGAACATCGGTAATATACAAGAGGCTCTCTCCGTAAAATAGGCCAAAATAGTTTTTTCGTTCATAATAATTCTCAACTTGACCTACTATAATCTTGAGGTCTCTGTCTCCACTAAAGTCTTCTATGCGCTTCATCGCAACCGCGGTAGCCTCAGACTCTTCTTTTTTAACTGTCCTTACAAAATCCTGGTCCGCCCATTCTATAAACTGACCTTTTATTACACTGCCGATCGTTTCTAAAACTTTCATCTTTACTCTAATCGGAAACTCATTACGTTCTTTGTAACTTAATGAATCAAGCCTTCGTAGAATCGGAATGTCAGGTATTCCTAAAACATCGTATACTCGAAACTTCTTGTACTTATAATTCCTAACGTGGTTTTTCTCTCCCTTAACCGGATGTGGATTCGCCTTAAATTTTACCGCGTCGTGCGTGTAAAATCTATCAAAATAACCTGTTATTGTTATAACTTCACCTATTTCAGGCTTCAATCCAGTAGCTTTGGATACATTGAAAGACCCTAAAATACATAATAGGACAACAATAGCGAAAAACTCTAAATTCAAAACAATCTTTGCAAACTTTTTCATTTCAAATCCTCCCTTTAAAAAACTGGCTTTTAACTTTTTGCCACTAAACAAGAGGAATCCCGCCGTCATTTTCACAAATGAACTTGTCTAACGCAAAGTTCAGTGGTGTGTGGGGGAAGGTGAACGATGAAAAAGGCAAATACAAACAATCTACTGATATCTCTCAAAAAAAGCGCACCCCACACATCCACCGAAAGATTTTGTTGTGTTTCAAACGTCTGTCACTATCCATAAGTGATACATAATTCATCCATGATTTGATAGCTATATTCATGTATTGTTCTCAATAATTTCCTAACTGGATAACACAAAATTTGAAGCGTTATCCAGCTCGCTGTATAAACTGCAATGATGGAAATTCCATCACAAATTAAACAAGACTGGGGAACCAATACTTGAAAAAGGCCCGAAGCAAAGATACATATGCAATCTTAAAAAATTCAGGGATGATTAAAACTTTTCAATACTTGCATTATTCTTAAATCACTGAAGATTTCAATATGTCTCAGGTAGCCATAAAAATCCACTTAGAAAAAAATTCCTTGAAATTTAACGTTTAACGTTATAACCATAACATTAGCCATAAAATAATATAAGGAGAATTAATGGGCTTTGCCAAAATAAAGGGACACTTGACGTCGCGGATTGGTTGCTCGGTGCGATTTAGCGCACCAAAAGATGTTGAATTGAAAGGTGGGGGTGCAGGGTATGGCTTAATTGTTGATGAAATATGGGCAGATCCTGATATCAATGTCGCTCCTCCGAGAGCTGCAGAGCATGATGGCGACTGGGGCGACTACTCTTTCTGTGCTCAGTTGATAAAATGGGATGGCGATGAGTATACAATTCGGCTTGCTTATTACAGACGTCGCGCCGGGGAGGATTTCTGGGAATTTGCTTCTCAAACGACGGTAAATTCGGATTGGCAAACGGCAAAGGCTCTGTTAGAACGCACGCTATCAAAAACCGAATGGTTTAATGATAATCCACAGTACCCCGGAAAACCAAATAAAAAAGACATTGGCTAATCGGGTAAGGGGGAGATTTTAACTCCCCCTCCCCACACCACCTAGCATGCGGGTCCGCACTAGGCGGTTCACGAAGATGATCGGGCCGTAGCCGGATAAAGGTATCAACCCACGGTTCTTTGAAAAGGCGGTAACTACAGATTGACCCAAGAGGCAGGCCATTCCACGATGTGTCCGAAATATGGCTCCCCCCTTCTGGTTCGTCGCCAGTCGGAACTCGTGGAGCCTGACTCTTTCTTCGTGTTTGGTCCTTCAGCAGGGTGAGTCCTCCCCTCCTAGGGGCTCGTTTCCAGTCGCCATACCACCACATGGAGACGTCCTTCGCCTACTATGACCTCTGCTGACTTCTGTCCGGTCACCCTGCATGTTGCCACATAGGGCGCTACCGCATGGTGCGACCGCAAGCTGGACAGATCTCCCCGGATAAGAACGTGAACTTTCGCTACATGGTTCGACAAGCTCACCATGTCCTGAGCCTGTCGAAGGACACAACCGCAGCATTTACCCTATCTCCTGAACCCTGGGCTTCGTTATGTCGTGCTAACTCACCCGGAGACTGGGCCTTGTATGCCGTTTCTGTTCGTCGGCTCATAGCTTTGCACTCGGGCTTCCTTCAGACGATCCCTCACGGTTCCGCCCTTGCCGTCGGCTAATACTTCTGCTAATATATCAAACCATTAGCAGGGTTCACGTATAGGGGACTTACACCCCACAAGTTCACGCCCATGCCGGGCGTACACAAATTCATCCAGCCGACCGGGAATAACGCTCTTTTCTTTTTCAGCCCCAGGTTTGTGGCCCGGCGGCTGATGACGACGTTATGATCCGATCATTCAAATGCAGGGAAACAGAGAAAATATTCCAGCGTTCATTTTCAAAAAAGTTACCACGGGATATTCAAAGAACTGCCTTTCGGAAGCTTCGCATGATGAATCGTTCAATTTCCTTGGATGATTTACGCATACCACCTGGTAATCGACTTGAAAAACTTCATATAGAACGTAAAGGGCAGTATAGCATTCGTATTAATGACCGATATCGGATTTGCTTCGAATGGCGCAAAAATGACGCACATAACGTCGAAATTGTAGATTATCATTAGGAGGTAAAAGACATGAAAGAGGATAAAATTCCGCCTGTACATCCAGGCGAGATACTATTTGAAGAGTTCCTTATGCCAATGGGCATCAGCCAGAATCGATTAGCACTTGACATAAGGGTTCCTCCCCGAAGGATTAATGAGATCGTTCATGGGAAAAGGCGAATTACGGCAGATACTGCATTACGCCTGGGACGATACTTCGGCATGTCATCTCAGTTCTGGTTGGGGCTACAAATGGATTATGATCTTGATATAGAAGAAGATAAATTGGGTGAACGTTTAGAGGAAGAAGTCCGCCGGTATGCTGCTTCTGGTTAAGGTTGAATTTTTTCTTGCTTTCACCTCAAATTTAAATCTACAAGATCTGACATTTTCCTTGCAATTTAAAAGGAATTACTCTTCGGGGAAATATTTCGACAATAAGTTCTTGGTCTTTACCACATTCATATTTAGACCCAACTCTTTCCTATCAAAACCCATTGCCAAACCAAGGACTTGTGTCAAGTATAATACCGGTAAATCATAACTCACGCTATATTCCGATTCGATGCTTTTCTGATTATCGTCGTACATTACAGAACAAAATGGACACACAAGACACAATGCATTCGCATCAGTCTTGGAAATATCATCCAGCTTCTCTCTTGACACTGATAGGGCCACCTTTTCGTCCACAGGAAGCACGGGCCCGCCACAGCAAAGCTTCTTACTCGGGTAATCTATAACCTTAGCGCCGGTCAAGGCTACCAGCGTTTCGATTGATTTTGGATCCTCCACGTCATCAAAACCATCATGGATATTGGAAGGCTTTAGGTAGTGACACCCATAATGAACCGCTATACTCAAATCACTTAAGTCTCTAAGGAATTGTTTCTTGATTTTCTCTTCTTCAATCTCTTCAAACAATATGCGAGCAAAATGCCTAACCTTTACACCACTGCCGTATTCTAATCCCACTTTGGATAATTCCTTATTTACCAGTTCTCTTGTAAGGTCGTTTTTCGCCAAGTTATGCGCTGCTTCTGTCAAGGCAGAAGCGCAGGAACTACATAAAGTACAAATACTCAGACCTTTCTCTTTAGCAATAGAAAGGTTATAAGCTGCCATAACTTCATAAGAAATCTGGTCACCTGTCTTCATTGGAAAACCGCAGCAGATAAAATCATCAATATTCACAAGTTCGATACCAAGTTTTTCTGCGATTTTTCTTGCTGAAAGTTCGTAGTTTCTGGATCTAGCCGGAATTGTGCAGCCTAAAAAGAATGCATATTTCATAAATTAATTCCAAAAACGTCTATGGGTAACTAAGGCACTTAATAATGCCCCGCTTAAATTCCCTTCCCCTGGTGGGAGGGGCAAGGGAGGGGGAAAGTTCGGGATTTTCACCCCCACCTTAATCCTCCCCCATCAAGGGCATAAGCGCTAACTTAGTAACAGCGTCATTCCGGCGAAAGCCGGAATCCAGTCAAACAATCGTATTGTATAAATCCTGCCAATTCGGATTACTACTTTCAATCAATTCCAGTTTCCATTTTCGCTTCCATTCTTTCAATTGCTTCTCCCGCTCGATAGCGGATTCCATACTTTCGTGTACTTCATACCAAACCAGACTATGAACACCGTACTTTTTGGTAAAACCTTCCACCATGTCGTTTTTGTGCTCCCATATCCTCTTAACGAGTTCTGAAGTTACTCCGATATAGAGGGTACCATTTCGTTTGCTTGCCAAAATATAAACCGCAGGCTGTTTGTTCACTGATGCCTCACTGGATTCCGGCTTACGCCGGAATGACAAATGAGAAACCCTACTCTCTTAACTTAGCGCTTATGTCCATCAAGGGGGAGGAGACATATTTTAGCCCTTATGATATCCTGCCTGGAAGGGCGGGGAGCTTCATTAGGCAAACAGCTTTTTCACCACTTCACACGAAGTGGGAAGTGGCGGCAATCCAATTTTATTACGTTTTTTATTATCAAATTCATCAATGGGGTAAACACGACCTTCGCCCTTGATAATCTCCACCTGTGCCCTTACCCCTGCCGGCATATACCCATCTTTAAATGCCATATTTTTTAACAGTGTCATAAAGTCGGTAATTTTAACCCCCTGCGGACATCTCTCCTGGCAGGCATAACAGCTTGAACAGAGCCATATGAAATCGCTCTTAAGGACTTCCTCCTTAAGTCCGTAAAGGGCCAGACGGATGATTTTTAGAGGGCTGAATCTTTCATCCACCGCAGCGATGGGGCACCCGGCAGTACATGTTTGACATGTAAAACAGGCGGAAATTTTTTCCCCACCCGGCTGTCTTAAAAGCTCTTCCCTAAAATTTGGATCTGCATGTTCCAGGCTGATACTTCCCATTTAAAACCTCTTCTGTTCTATAAAAACGATTGATTTATAATTATATCGTAACTATTAATATAGTCATTTTGCAACAGGAAAAACCTAATAATATATTTTTCAATCTTTAGGAGATAGTATATGTCCAATGAGGTAAGGGGCTCTGTATTGATCTTAGGCAGCGGTATTGCTGGGATGCAATCAGCTCTTGATCTGGCCGATTCTGGATATTATGCCTATCTCTTAGAAAAAGGCCCTTCCATAGGAGGGGCTATGGCTAAACTTGACAAAACCTTCCCTACTAACGATTGCGCCATGTGAATCATCTCCCCTAAACTGGTCGAGGTCGGCCGGCATCTGAACATTGAACTACTGACCCTCTCTGAACTCAAAGCCATTAACGGGCAAGCTGGCGATTTTGAAGTCGAGATCCTCAAGCATCCCCGCTATGTTGATATGGATAAATGTATCGGATGCGGGACCTGTGCTGAGAAATGCCCAAAAAATGTCTATGACCCCTTTAATGAGAATTTGACTAAACGCAAGGCTGTTTATGTTGAATACGCCCAGGCAATTCCTATGAAATATGCTATTGACAAAGACAATTGCATCTATTTCCAGAAAGGAAAGTGCCGGGCTTGTGAAAAATACTGTCCTACGCATGCGATTAAATTTGAAGAGAAGGAAGAAACGCTAACCCTCCATGTAGGCGCAATAATCCTTGCATTAGGGTTTACTACTTTTAATCCAATTCAGTACCAAACCTATAAGTATGCCAAATATCCCAATGTAGTTACCAGTATGGAGTTTGAGCGTATACTGAGCGCTACAGGTCCCTTTCAAAGCCATCTCCAGCGTCCGTCGGATCTGAAATTCCCCCGAAAAATCGCGTGGCTCCAGTGTGTGGGGTCCAGGGATATTAACAAGTGTGACCATGCTTACTGCTCCTCTGTCTGCTGCATGTATGCCATCAAGGAAGCGATAATTGCCAAAGAACATGCTGAAGAAGATCTTGACTGCGCCATTTTCTTTATGGACATGCGGACACACGGCAAGGATTTTGAGAGGTATTATGAAGATGCACGAGAAAAACACGGAGTTCGCTTTATTCGCACGAGAGTACCATCAGTCGATTATGATGAAGCCAGTGATGCCCTATTAATTCCATATGTTGATGAAAATGGAAAGGTCGTTGAAGAGTCATTTGATATGGTAGTCCTTTCGGTGGGTCTTGAAACACAACCAGAGGTGATTGAACTTGCCAAGAACCTTGACTTGGATCTTACTGAAGGAGAATTCTGCCTGACGGAATCTTTTCGGCCGGTGACGACGTCGAGAAAAGGAATTTATGTATGTGGCGCCTTCCAGGGCCCGAAAGATATTCCGCAGTCGATCATCGAGGCAAGCTCAGCGGCGGCAGAAGCCGGCGCCTTTTTGAGCGAGGCAAGAAACACCTTGATTCAGGAAAAAGATGTTCAAAAAGAAAAAAACGTATCCGGTGAAAGGCCTGCTATTGGTGTTTTTATATGCCAGTGTGGGGTCAATATTGGGGGGGTCGTTGATGTGCCAGCAGTTCGAGATTACGCTAAATCTCTCCCTTACGTGGAATATGTCACGGACAATCTTTTCACTTGCTCCCAGGATACACAGGATATCATTGCCCATGTGATCAAGGAAAAGAACATGAACCGAATTGTAATTGCTGCCTGCACGCCGAAAACCCATGAGCCCCTGTTTCAAGAAACACTCCTCAATGCAGGCCTGAACAAATACCTGTTTGAAATGACTAATATCCGGAACCAGGATTCATGGGTCCATAAAGACAGCCCGGAATTGGCAACCGAAAAGGCTAAGGACTTAGTACGTATGGCCGTAACCAAAGTGGCCCTGATGGAGCCTCTCGAGGAACCTACAGTCTCAATCAACCAAAAGGCCCTTGTTGTGGGAGGTGGGATTTCCGGAATTGTAGCTGCGAAGAGTTTGTCCGAACAGGGCTATAATGTTTGTCTTGTAGAACGGTCTTCATCTTTGGGGGGCCAGGCCCTCAACCTATTCAAAACCTGGAAGGGAGAGGATGTGCAAAAGAACTTAGCAGACCTGATCAAATCGGTTGAATCAATCACCAATATTGATATCCACCTTAACACGGAATTAAGTGAGGTACATGGTTTTGTGGGCAATTTTGAGAGCACTTTGACTTCGAATGGCAAGAAAGAGGTAATTGACCACGGGATTGCAGTAATTGCAACCGGAGGAAGCGAATTCAAGCCGGATAATTATTATTACGGAAAGGACCCACGGGTGGTAACTCATCTGGAGCTGGATCAGAAGCTCATTAACAAAAGCTCCTCCCTAAAAGAAATAAACACTGTCGTCTTCATCCAGTGTGTAGGCTCAAGAGAGCCTCAAAGGCCATATTGCTCAAGGGTCTGTTGTACCCATTCCATTGAAAGCGCCCTTTATCTAAAAGAAATCAACCCTAACATGAATATCTACATCCTTTATAGAGACATCCGGACATACGGGGAACGGGAATACCTATATAGAGAGGCTCGCCTTGCCGGTATTATTTTCATTCGGTTTTCAGTGGAACAAAAGCCACAGGTCAAAGCAGGTCAGGAGGGTCTTGCAATAGAAGTGATGGATCACATTATTGAGCAAACTATTTTGTTAAAGGCTGATCTTCTGGTTCTGGCCCTAGCAATTGTCCCGCACAAAGACGAGAAGATATCTCAATTTTTCAAGATTCCAATGAACGAAGACGGTTTCTTTGTGGAGGCCCATGCCAAGCTTGGCCCTTCAGAATTTGCTACGGACGGAGTATTTCTCTGTGGCATGGCTCACTATCCCAAACCCATAGATGAATCAGTGGCCCAGGCCCAGGCCGCTTCTTCGCGTGCTGTTACTTTATTAGCAAAAAAAACAATCCAGGTTAGCGGCACTGTTGCTCAGGTAAATCCGCTATTATGCAGCAGCTGTGGCGTATGCGTGGATATCTGCCCTTACTCAGGCCCATCATATATTGAAGAGGGGCCTTTTGTAGGTAAGACAGATATCAACCCTGTTCTGTGCAAGGGGTGTGGGATATGCGTTGCCTCTTGTCGATCAGGGGCTATCAATCTCAAAGGATTCGGGGAAGACCAGATTATGGCCATGATCAATGAGATTCAGTAATTCGGCTTATGTCATTTTTGATATATAACTGTTCGTTTTTTAACGAAAAAATAGTGACAATACAACGATATTTTCTTGACATTATTTCTTTTATTTCTTTATAATATGTTATTAAATACTACAAAATAGACGATAATCTTAAATAAAATTGAGAAAAAGGAGGCATTAATACGAATGAATAAGAGATTTCTGAGCCTTTTGATGCTGGTATTAGCTGGTTTTATGTTCCTGCTTGTGGGTGTTCTGACTGCCGCTGACGTGCCCGATAAGGTCATTATCAAAAATGAAGGCTATAAACAAGACAAAAAGGGCCCTGTTAACTTAAGCCACAAAAAACATTCTGTCGATCACAAGGTCACCTGTACAGAGTGCCATCATGAATATAAGAATGGAAAAAACGTCTGGAAGGAAGGTAACCCTGTGAAAAAATGCAGTTCCTGCCATGATCCATTGAAAAAACAGGGTAAGGCCCCGAAGCTTCAACTTGTCTATCATAAAAACTGTAAGGACTGTCACAAGGCATTGGTAAAAGAAGGCAAATCAAAGATCGCACCATATAAAAAGTGCACTGACTGCCATGAAAAGAAATCTTAATAAACCTCATAATTAATCGGTGATTGTAGACCTAAAAGCCGCTCTTCCGAGAGCGGCTTTTTTTGGCCTGCCAGCATACCTAAAAAAAAGCGTCGTCCCATTAAATGCTGATGAAACGACGCGTTATCTTGAGCCAGTTGTACTAATCAAACTTCAGTTACCGTAATTGCCTCCTGTTCACATACCTCTACACAGCTTTCACATCCAAGGCATTCTTCGGCATTCACTGGCACAGATTTATCGTCCTCCATCTCAAATACATCCGCAGGACATACCTCTACACATTCCTCACACCCTTCACACTTGCCATGATCAACCACTACTTCGTAGCCCATATTTCTTATCCTCCTAAATCACTAATAAATATTTAAACTAAAATCCTAATTAAAAGCCATAATATCGGTCATACAATAATAACCTATACGGCGATCTCTTCCTTTACTGAAATAGTTATCTTATATAAAATGCTTAGAATAAAAAAGCCTGTTGCCCATACCCCAAGCGTTATAAATACCTCAGGAATAGTGGGCCAGTAATCAGTCACCCTATTAAAAGGATTGGGAGTGAAACCGCCTATCACAAGGCCAAGCCCTTTGTCTATCCATGTAGCTATAATAACAGAGACACATGCCACTGCTAAGGTATCTTCCTTTTTTCGAGTGCCTGGGACAATCAAAAGGACCAGGGAGATGACGGCAAATCCTGTGGCCGTCCACATCCATGGCACGATCCTTCCGTGACCTTCAAGTCCTCTGAAAAGAAATTTAAATGTGTGCATATGCCCAGGTATTTGGCTGTAAAATGCCGTAAAAATCTCCAGCAAAAAGAAGAACACATTGAGTATCATCGCATAGGCAACAATTCCTGCCAAGGTTCTGATTTGCTCTTTTCCCGGATCAAACCTTGTAAACTTTCTTACGATCAGGCACAAAAGAATGAGCAATGCCGGGCCAGAACAGAAGGCCGAAGAGAGAAATCTGGCCGCCATAATAGCGGTCAGCCAGTAATGCCTTCCTGGAAGACCAGCATAGAGGAAGGCCGTGACTGTATGAATGCTGAAGGCCCAGGGAATGGAGATATAGATAAGGGTCTTCACCAACTTGCCGTATTTTAGTCCTTTGCGCTCCGCGCTCAGTACATTCCAGCCGATGAAAAGATTCAGCAGCATATATACGTTCAAGACGATCATGTCCCAGAATAGAATAGATTTTGGGCTGGGATATAGAATGATGTTCATTAACCGCGATGGATTGCCCAGGTCCACGAAAACAAACAACCCACACATGACGATTGCCGCAACAGCCAGAAACTCTCCCAGAATGGTAATCCTTCCAAAGGCCTTGTAATCATGAATATAATAGGGTAATACCACCATAACTCCGGAGGCCGCAACACCCACGAAGTAGGTTAGCTGGCCTATATAAAGCCCCCATGAAACATCTCTGCTCATACCCGTTATTCTAAGGCCTTCGGTAAACTGGTACAGGTAGAAGATGAATCCCGTGCCTATCAAGACGAGAAGGAATATAATCCATCCCCAGTATCCCTGCCTTCCACTAAGCGCCTTGTCAAGCATAGTTACCTCATATAATGTATAGGACGTTTGGTCCTGTTCCTAATTCAGGTTTGCGTCTAATTGAATAATGTCTCCTCAAAAGTCCCCTCACATTCGATTCCGGATCATCCAGATCACCAAAGTTTAATGCATTGACATTGATCTTTTTACAGGCTTCAACACATACTGGAAGCAATCCCTTGGCCAGCCGCTCAGCGCAGAATGTGCATTTTTCAACAACACCTTTTGTCCTTGTAGGATATTCCTTATTTGTCGGAAAATCCGGATTTCTATCTTTTGGAGCCTTTCTGGGGTCCCCCCAATTAAAGCTTCTGGCTCCAAAAGGGCATGCCGCCATACAGAATCGGCAACCTATACATCGGTGCTGATCCATCATGACGATACCGTCCTCTCTTTGCCATGTTGCCTGTGTGGGGCATACCCTACAGCAAGGGGGATTAGTACAGTGATTACACATTAAGATAAATGGCTTATCTTTGATACCTTCTTCTATATACTCATATTCTCGACCAGGGAAAGAATGCGCATATGTCTCTTTAAAGATCCATTTGACTTCATCCTTTGGATTTCCAATATCCGGCACATTATGTTCATGGTGGCAGGCAATTATACACTCTTTACATCCATCCTTTTCCTGTTTCTCCAGGCACTTCCGCATATCCACCACCATGGCCCACCGTTTTCCCTCGGTCAACGGGATGGCCTCCATCGAGGCCTCTAATTCTCCTGGGTTGAGTATGTCAATAGCCGTTTTCCCTGCCAGCCCAAGAAGTGTGGAAAGACCGGCTATCTTTAAAAACTCTCTCCTGTCCACACCCATCACTTATTCTCCTTCGGTGCGATATGACAATCCCAGCAATAAGGAGTTACACCCATATAGTTATGACACTGGTCACAAAACTTGGACTTGTTTGAATGGCAGTCCATGCATGTTACCTGAAGACTTTTATAGTAGACCTTACCAACCCTGGCCTTGTATTCCTTCTCATGTTCGCCGACAACAAAGCGTCTCCATCCATCTAGTAATCGCTCATTCCAAGGCATTTGCCAAGTCTTTCTGGCAGTGTTATAGTATCTATCACCACCTCGCACAACCTCATGCCTCCAATTGTCTAATAACTGCATATGCCAGGCCTTCATGTATGGAGTAGATGCAACACACTCTTTGGCCTCCTTTGCCTTTGCGGTAAGTTCAGGATCCGGTGCCTTGTTGACCTTCCCCGCATTGTAGATGAAAGGGGACAGAAACAGGCCTATTCCTATAATTAGTCCGGTGATGATTTTACCGCCGTCATACATCCTCTTCATCCTCCATTCCCGGGAGCGGTTCACCACGCAGATCGGTGGTTCTTTCTTTTTCCCCTTCAAAAACCAGGGCATTTCCAACAAGTTCATGAACCCCGGTAACGTCCACCCCAGGAACCCAGTACTGCATTAGATCCGGAAAGACTGCCCTATCAATGGCGCAGATACAGGCAAGCATGTTTACACCATGCTTCTCATGAACATATTTCACGGCATTTGCCCTCGGAAGACCTCCACGCATCCTCAATTCCATATTCTCTCCTGCGTTTAGGCCTGATCCAGCACCGCAGCAGAATGTTTCTTCTCGAATGGTATTTGGCGGCATTTCATGAAAATTATTGCACACACTCTTGATCACATATCTCGGCTCCTCAAGAAACCCCATTCCTCGAGCAGGATTACATGAGTCATGAAATGTCACCTTCAAATTGTCGTTCCGGCTTGGATCCAACTTTAATTTATTGTTCTTTATCAAGTCAGCGGTAAATTCAACAATATGCACCATCTTTGTAGACTTCGCATTTTCAAATCTCGTTCCAGTAATCGGGGAAACAGGAACTTCAAGGTGATCTGCTGGACCATTAAAGGTATCCATATATTGATTTATAACCCTCCACATATGACCACATTCACCACCGAGGATCCACTTCACTCCAAGTCTTTTCGCCTCTGCATACATCTTGGCATTTAGCCTTTTTGCCATCTCATGGGAGGTAAAATAGCCAAAATTACCACCCTCTGATGCATAAGTGCTCCAGGTGATGTCAAGGCCTAAATCCTTTAGATAATAGAAAAGCATCATATACCCCATGCATGTAAATGTCCCTGGGTCCGCAAAGACATCACCAGAAGGGGTAATGAACAGGATCTCAGCACCCTTCCTATTTAAGTCTGGCTCCATCCTAATGCCTGTTATATCCTCTATTTCGTCCGTAAAAAAACCAAGCATGTCCTTATAGGCATGAGGTTGAATGCCCAAATGATTACCAGTCCGGTAACAATTTGCAACTGGGGCTGCAATCCAGTCAATATTGAGACCCAATAGATTAATAAGCTCCCTCCCCATGATCGTTAGTTCAGCCGTGTCTATACCATAAGGGCAAAAAACCGAACAGCGACGGCATTCCGTGCACTGATAGAGATAATACCACCATTCTTTCAGCACATCCTCTGTCAGATCCCTTGCGCCTGCAAATTTACCGAGTATCTTTCCTCCTGTAGTAAATCTCTTCCTATAGACAGATCTGAAAAGCTCTGCCCTCATAACAGGCATATTTTTTGGGTCACCGGAACCGATGAAAAAATGGCACTTATCCGCACAGGCACCACATCTCACACAGATATCCATGAAGAGTTTAAACGTCCGGAACCTATCAAGCCTGTCTCTGAAACCTTCATAAACTATCTCTTCCCAGTTTTCAGGCAATTTCCAATCATCCTCAAGCGGGCTCCACACTCTCGGATTTGGCATGTTGACATATTCGAGGTTTTTGGGATTTGAACCATAACAATATATGCCCGGCTTTATTTCGACCCGTGTATCCATCCAGCCCTTAAACAAGGGAGGTTTATGATCGATCTTCGCTGTTTCTTCTGGTTTTGGTGTATCTACCATGCTTACTCCTTTTCTACAGTCTCTTCTTCCTTTTCCTCTTTCGGTTCAATCTCCTTTTCTATGGGGAGTCCAGCCTCTACCATTTTTTCCCTGAATTCATCTTCATATTCCTCATATGTATGGGTCTTAACGGGATAACTCCAGGGATTAATATGTCTAACAAAACGGCTATTGTTTGGCAGATTTCTTGTGGAACTGAGAAAAACACCTGCAAAGTGCATCAATTTACTAAACGGAAAATATGCGATCAAAACGCTTAATATAAACAGATGAATATAAAAAATAACACCAATCCCTTCAGGAACTTTAGGGCTGAATTTAAATAGGCCTATGGCAAGCTCTTTTACCGCGGTAATATCAACCCTGATAAAATATCGCATCAGCACGCCGCTCAAGCCCAAGGCAAGGATTAAAAAGAGAGGAAAATAATCAGCTGGCAGAGAAATATAACGCGTCTGCGGGACATAAAGCCTTCTGAGAAAAAGGTAAGTCACAGCCGCCAACAAAAGAAGATCTGTAATATAGACCCCAGGTACACCTAAGCCATTTAGTGGTAAGACACCCAATTCCAGGAATCCGTCAAGGTTTTCAAGCAGGTGCACAAAGCCAGGTACAGGATCAGTAAAGAACCTGAAGTGTCTCAAAAAGATAACAAGGAAAGACCAGTGAAACACCAACGCTGCAAGCCAAAGCCACTTCTCCCATTCATGGTTAATCTTTGGGACACCTTCAGATCTTCTATACTCCAGACTTGTGTTTCTGAATAACGACCGGAAAAGGAGCACTTCAAATATCATTCTGACAATAACGCCACCAGTTCCGTTTGGGTTATCAATGCGAGATCTTTTTATCCATGGAAAAGACCACTGTTGACCCGCAGTTGTAGGAATTCTGAACGGGACAGGTGAACGACCCCAATCTATAACGCGAACCACGATCCCGATAAAAAAAGCAGCAATAGCAGCGTAAGGGATGATTACCCCGAATAAAAAGTGTAAATTTAATGCACCGACTCCCACCCAGGGAATCAAAATTATGAGCGAAACTGCAAATCCAGAAAACAGGATGCTCAATATGAAATTCATAGATTACTACCTCACTTCGAGAGCCTCAAAAACCCCGCCTTTGGACAATTTTTAATTAAAATGAATCACTTCACCTTTGAATGTCAATATTGCCGTCACAGAGATCCGTATCGTATTCCGGAATCTCACACGTCAAATCGGCTCTTTTTAATAAAGCACCCACTTGATTTTTGACATCATTGATCCGCATTTCATAAATTTTTTGGCGACATTTTGAGTAGATATCAAAGGCCAGAAGCACAACTTCATCTATTCTCTTTTCAAATTCCTTTAATTCACCGGAAAGCCCATTTGTTAGGCTCTTTTCACCCAATTCTTTTCTTATAATATCTTTCAGATGAAGGACAAAGGCTATAGCTTGAGAGGGTTTAAAATCCTGGACAGCCCTTATCCTAATAATATTTTCAAGACAGTATGATATCTTATCGGCATTTCCTTTATTTATCAGCTCATCATACAGGGTCTCTATGTCCTTACCGATTATGTGTCCCACAGGGTTTGAGAATTGGTCCTTTTCTTTACTTAAAAATCTTTGAGTATCGTCGGGATATGTCTCAAAGATTGCATCACGCCATTTTTTTGTTATACTTGATTTTTTATCTGATAAGAGACTCTTTAGCTTCATATCAAGTCTATTTCCCTGGTCAAAACATAAAAAAGACCCTTGGTTGGTCAAGAATAACGGGTTTTTAACGGATTAGGGCCTTACTATTGATCGGGTCTATAGACAAATCGTGAATACGTGTCAAGAAAAAAATCCTTAGTTAAAGTGCCCTGGCAAAAAGGTAATTCTTTGGGAAGGATCCACATATAAAAAGTGAAAAAGATGGGTGGATTAAGGGCTTTATTCGGAAAACATAAAACGTCTTATACTAATATTCATAAGGAGTCCCATAAGAATCATGGTAGAAATCAGAGATGACCCCCCATAGCTAAAAAACAGAAGAGGAATCCCCACAACAGGCAACAGACCTGTAACCATTCCTACGTTTATAACCACCTGCCAAAATATGATGGCTACAACACCTATGGCAAGTATAGAGCCGAATTTATCCTTTGATTTTTTTGCTATGTTGAGACCCCACATAACCAAAAACAGATAGATCAAAAGAATAAACACTGAACCTATTAATCCCCATTCCTCGGCAAGCACCGAGAAAGCAAAATCTGTATGTTGTTCCGGCAAAAAGTGCAAGCGGGTCTGTGTCCCTTTTAGAAATCCCTTTCCCCAGAAAAGACCCGACCCTATGGCTATTTTTGACTGATTTATATGGTACCCTGACCCAAGGGGATCCATATCGGGCCTAATAAACGTCAGGATTCGCATCTGTTGGTATTCTTTCAGGTTAAACCATATGAAAGGGACTACTGAAAAGGCTGACATAACCAGAATTACCAATGATTTCCAATTCACATTGGCAAATAGAATCACGGAAAAGGACACCGCTATTAAAAGGACAGTAGTGCCAAGATCAGGCTCCTTCAGGATTAAAGTACTTGGTATTCCTATGAGCACAAACGGTAGCCAGAGACCCCTCAAACGGTATTGCTGGCTACCACTCTTTTTGCTAAAGAACTTAGCTAATACTAATAAAATGGCGATTTTTGCCATTTCGGACGGCTGAAAAGAAACAGGACTCAGGCTTAACCACCTCTGGGAGCCAGAAGTGACCTTTCCCAGAAAAAGTACCAAAATCAGAAGCCCTATTGTGACAAAGTATATTAAATAGGCAAAGCGCTCCAAGGTATTGTAATTAAAAGTGGTCATCAATAAAAAGACGCCAAATCCTATCAAAAACCAGTAAATCTGTTTAGCAAAAATCCTTGATCCACCCATATCTCGAATTGAATACGTTGCACTATATAAATTAAGGATACTAATTGCCGCTACAATCAGCAGCACAAGAAGTAAGATCCAGTCAAAATTCTGGATCAGTCTGCGATCAAACATATTCTGCCTCAAAGAAGTTCATGGCTGATAGTACACAGTCTGGAGTAATTTTTTGGTAACGTTCAAAAGTGTTTACATTCAGTTTATACTTAGACAGTTTATGTGCCTTTTGATTTCTTTAAGTAAGGATATGGGACTCTCTTTTAAGAAAGTCGTCCCGCCTATAGCGTATAGCGGGATCGAACGCCCCCTATGCCCTAACC
>CAYRFN010000056.1:8136-21546 GCA_964423495.1 uncultured Desulfobacteraceae bacterium | reverse complement strand
AAGTCCGCCTGTAAAGCTCACTTTACCCTCTAATTACGCTTATTTTGGGTCTAGTCGATAAAGTAACTTAAAATCCGCGTTCCCTGAAGTGCTATAGGCTAAATCGTATGCACAGATGGCAGAGGTTTGATAAAGTTTTGTCTTAAGCTGTATGTATATGCGCCTTGTGTGGGGATCATCAGAATGTCACCAGGTTGAATATCATCACCAAAATACATATAACCCCAGACGTCATGAGGGGTGCATAGTGAGCCGAGTATATGGCAGGGCCGTTCTTGAAGAGAAGGGCGCGTTAGATTCAAAATCGGGAAATAATCTGTCTCAAAGCGCTCCCAGCCCACACTGTTGGTGCCCGCATCGGTAATGACAAGATCCGGCGCCTTTTTGTCGACAACTGAAATGAAGAGATGCACTGCATCGTTACAGATCCAGCGGCCGGGTTCCAGGCAAATCCTGCACAGGATGACTGTAAAAAGATACTCGTTAATGGCGGAGCCGAGTTTATCTGCAAATTTTTCAATGGAGGTTGCCGGTAATCTGTGATGGCTTTCAACCGAACCAGCCTTTTGTCCGAGGGTCTCACGCAGTTTCCCCTCCGATGTTCCGGAGGCCTGTAGCCACTCGCCTTGAGTTGGCCAGTAGCCACCACCGATGTCGATAAACTTAATCTTTTCCTTAAACGGTGCGGGCATATCGGCAAGCACCTTCCCCAAAATTCTGATGAAATTGATCTGGGGTTCGGGTGAAAGGTTCCAACTCGAATGAAATTGTAGCCCCTGCAGTTGGACATGGTTACATAGGATGGCCTCATCCCAAAATTTTACCAGATCTTGGGGGAGAATACCGAATTTACGCCAAAGTCCTTTCGGATTGACGGTTAAACGCACACCACAACGAACAAACCTGTTTAACTCCGCAGCAATATTCTCCAGCCGATGCAGTTCACTGAAGCTATCCATAAGAATCACTACCTGATCGGTATGGGTGATCGCCAGTTTAAGCTCTTCAATGGTTTTTCCAGGGCCGCTGAATACAATGTCCCGGGCGCCAAGACTTAATGCCATTTCCAGCTCAAGTCCGCTGGAAACATCAAGACCAAAATCTGCTTCAAGCAGGATCTTTGTAACCTCGGGATGGTTATTGCTTTTAACGGCATAATAAAAAGAGACTGATGGCAGCACTTTACGGAAGGCCATCTTAAACTGAAGGGCTCGTTCCCTTAGAACCGATGATTCCTGAAGATATAACGGGGCCGGGTGCTTTGCAAGGATCTGAAGGTAATGATCCCGCCGCTTAAAATAGTACTGAACAAAGGAGCGAAGCTCTTCCGGAGGCAAAAATGGCGTGATATGCGATATAATCGCTTGCACCTTTTTTGATAAATCAGAACATTCGACTGTCATAGAGTTTTATTCAATTTCCACAACAAATTTTTCAAGTAGTTCATGGCATTGCTGTTCCAGCTCAATATCTTCATCAGGCTCAATAATGATATGTCCCAAGAGCCAAGAATCATAGTCGTCCGGGGGCATTTTGATCTGATGACCCGGTTTGCGGGTTAAGTAAACTTCACGCACTCTTGAATCTTGCTGTAGTTGACGTGCATCAACTTTCTTTAGAATCCCACTATACCGAGCATGCAGCCGCAATCCTAAACATGAATGCGAATATGATGCTTTGTCAAACCGAAAAGGCCGCTGTTGAGAGAAATCGAGAAATAGCTTCAGCAGATCAAGGTTCCAGCACCGACGTAGGAGAAATGGCAGACAATCTCCACCGGGTCGGGGCGCCAACTCCAGCAAAACGATATGGCTTTGATCTATCATAAAGTCCAACATGCAAATCGCCCTGCTTATACCTGCAGCTATAGCGCATTGATAAAGCGTCTGTAGCAAGTCTTGTTCATCAATTTCATCGGGCAGCACCGACGGCAGAAGATAGCCCCTTGCCGTTCCAAAAGGCCCTTGGGAAAAAAAGATCTTTCGGGCAAGCCGGATGATTTCTACTCGGCCATCTTCAATTATATAATCGCAACTATATTCGTTGCCATTAATAAATTCTTCGGCCAAAATTATAGGATAATCAGCAGATAAAGATCTGTAAAGGCGATTTTTCCGGCGCTGCTGCAGACCGCTTAATATTTTTTGAAAGCTCGTTTCGCAAGAACCCTCGCTGTCGCAACGAAAGATTAGTTCACTGCCGCTGCCGCTAAGCGGCTTAAGGACACAGGAATCTCCAAGTTCTAAGAAAAATTGGATGGCATCGGACGCCGATCGGATCAATCTTGCCTTAGGGCAGATAAGCTCATGGCTCTCCCATAGCGTCTTGGAAAGGTACTTGTTGCGGCAGTTATTGACGGCCTGAATGGAGGGATATGGCAAAGCGAATTCCTGAGCAAGAACAGCTGCCAGCTCCATCGATTCGCAATCATAGGCGACAATGCCGTCCAGATGCAAACCTTTGTTGCAAAGATGTCTTTTTAAGGCTTTCTGCACCTGGCCATAATCGGATAGATCGCAAAGTAATTCTTCAGTGGGCGAGGGGCGCGGCTCCTGAGCCTGTCGACGTACTATAGGGTCGGTTAGAAACAGAGCTCGGTTAGGACAGCTTCGCCGGATCCAATCGATATAGTCAGCGGTCGTTCCAACAACCAGGACTTTCCTTTTAATATGCACACGCCGTTCTCTTTCTGGATACAATATCCTGCCAGTTTTTTTGGGCCTGCATGATCGAAATCTTATAAAGCGACCGGGGCGTTAAGTGAAACCTCTGTTTCCAGTTAAAGTCACCACAAAGAAAGTCGACTATCGCTAAACGCCGGTGACAGGCCCATTCAATGTGATGAAGATTGATCAATTTAGCAACACCGGGGAAATCGGCATGGGTGCCTCCAGCGAGGACCGTATAGGTCGAGCCCCAAATGGTTCCCATATCCACGGCTACGATCTTACCTCCGATAAGAACAGTGGTTACCCGCAGCAACTTGTTTGCTTGCAGCCAGGCGGCAAGGTTCACGAACGATCTTAAAAAGCGTAAGTCACTGAAAAAGGAATTCTCTTTGAAGCTTTCCAGATTCAAACGAAATAAATGCTCTAGGTCCTCAAAGCAGTCGTACCTATAAGATACGCCGTGGGCTTCAAGACGGTTCAGTTCACAGCGAATTTTTTTGCGGGATTTTCCAGAAAAACGCTGCATGTAGGCCTGAAAGGAATAGCCATACTGTTTAGGGAAAAATAGATACCCGATTTCATCAACAACGGCAGTGGATTGATCATGCGGCAAGAATTCTCTGTTCAGATATCGAATCTCTGCGGCTGCTGGAATATGATCTAACAAAACACTTAACACCTCAGGATTGCTGGCAATGATTTTATTTTGTTCCATCCACGTTTTGCCTTGCCAGATTTCTCCCGGAAAATGACCGAAACACTTCGCCTCTTCAATCCAGCTGAGTGCAAGCATGCCGCGAAACATGCCAACCTGCTCCGCCACAATAAAATAGGGACGATAATTGAATTGCGCATGAAAGATAGCCCTTACTGGCCAAAAATCAAAAAGGCATGTTTTGGGATAGTGGCGCTGCCAGAGTCGCCGGGCCTCTTTAAGGTCGTCGTAAACGGCAATTTTCAGCATGATATTTCCCCTAGTGCCGCAGGGTAAAATTCAGGATGCTATAGCTTCCGCCAAAATAGGTTTGGGAAAATTCTTTGACTATTTCCGGGTCATAAGATTTGCAGCTAAAAACATCCAAATACGTTGTATTCGTAAGGTTGGAAAAATGCGCGGATATCAGAGAAGTCTCGATGAGCTGCACCATGGAGTAGCCTGCCACGCGTTCATCTTCACCGAAATTTATCACTAAGGTTTCACCGAAACGTTTCATTTCAATCAATTCGCAAAGTTCAGCAACGAAACGCCGAATATTCTCTGCACTGCGGATTTTATCAGGATCACAGTTGTAAATATCGATGGACGAAGAGACCCCCCAAACATTTTGATCAATGGCTTCCCTTACAACTCTCGGTTCCATTAATTCTGATATATTTTCTACATTTTTAGAAATGTACATTTTTTCTCTCCTATTTGTAAATTTACGTGCGGATGTTATTGACTTGTTCCGCTCAAATGGAAAAATAGGCAGCATTTTTCGTGCATGTATAAACCCATTCCCTTGAAAAACCTTTACGCTTATTGATTTTTTGTACCTTAAATCCTCACCCGTGTCTGTCGAGCCTGGGTACCTCTAATCTTCCCACAACGCCTCCTTAAGCGTTTTCTTAAGGTGGGAACGTTTACCGGATTTTTTTTTCTTGCGAGGAATATCACCCTTATTTTCATCAAATCTTTTCCACTGTCGACGATTTACTGATTTAAATTGCTTGAGATCGTCCTGATCGTCATATTCCAACCTGCTCATCTACTTCATGCCCCTATAAATTAAATCCAGTTTAATAAATTTATAAATCGCTGAATTCTTAGCAAATATCGTGCCATACTCGATAGGGAATAACATGCTGATATTATTATCTATTCATTGCGCTCACGTAAGGCTATTGAACATTTGAAACCTTTAAAACGGCAATTAGCTACTGATTTACACTGAAATATGTATTGACATACCATAAATAGCATAATAAATGTTTCTCACTTTTCATCTGGCGTGCATTTTATGTTGTACTATCTAATAACATGTGGTTTCAAATAGTTGCATCATTTAACCTAAAATTGCAGGCTACTGTTAATTTTGCGAAAATCGGTAATAGGTTGCCGATTATAATAATTGAATTAGAGATTTTCAGGTAAGTTAAAAGGAGGTTGTGGTGCTGATACGTGTGACCATAGCAGTTAAAGACAAAAAGTTGCAAAGACTTCTGCAGCAGAAGCTTACCGACTCCGGTGCCCAGGTGGAATCATTCGGACATCAACGATCAGTTTGGCAGAAGGTGGTGCGTAGTGGTTGCGACATCATTGTTATCAGCCAATCCCTAATCCTTCGCCCTATTGAAAACGGCATTACGATCCTCAATGAATTACCAGAAAGCCCTACAACCGTCATCATTCATGATAGTGATTCTTCGGAAGAACATGCTCAATTAGCCGCTGCAGGAGCTGATGTAGTTCTCTACGCCGGTATTTCAAAAAAAAGCTTGGCCGAAGCCATCGAAACCACCCTGGAATCCCGGCTCCAATTCATCCAGAGAAAACGGTTTGATCGCAGGGGCGTCGCTGAGCCAAAACTCACTGATTTCATTTCAGAAAGCCAGGCCATGCAAGTCTTTATGGATGATGTCCGTCATGTAGTTTCAAGCGATTCGCCCATATTGCTGCTGGGAGAAACCGGTGTCGGTAAAGAGCACCTGGCCAAAGCTATTCATTCCGAAAGTCCGCGCTCATCCGGCCCATTTATATCGCTTAATATGGCAGCTATGCCTGGACAGTTACTCGAAAGCGAGCTGTTTGGACATGTGCAAGGCGCTTTTACCGGTGCAATTCGATATCGACGTGGCGCATTTGAACTGGCCCATGGAGGAACAATTTTTTTGGATGAAATCGGGGAAATGCCCATACATATGCAAAGTAAACTGCTTCAAGTATTACAGGATTATGAAGTGAGGCCTATCGGTGGAGAAAACAATATTTTGGTGGATGTGCGCGTGATCGCAGCCACCAACAAGGACCTGGAAAAAGATATCTCACAAGGGAACTTTCGACAGGATCTTTATTACCGCCTAGGTGTACTGATGCTAACGATACCACCATTGCGGCATCGCAAGGAAGATATTCCTGCGATGGTTAGGCGTTTTATGACCCATTTCCGTTATAAAATCGGCCGAGAAATTAATAGCCTCTCAGACCAAGCCCTTCATGCACTCTGCAATTATGACTGGCCGGGTAACGTGCGTGAACTGATGAATGTAATCGAGAGAGCCATATTGCTTTGCAAAACCGACGAAATCAGCATAGTTGACCTGCCTAATGTATTTAACGGAGACGCTTCCATTTCAGGGTCAATTATATCAGGAAAAGACTTAAATTCTATGGAATGGTTCAATAAAACACTGCCCGAGGTAGAAAATGATATCTCGGATCAGATTGAACGGCTTTATCTTGAAAGTGTTCTAAAAAAAACGCAAGGTCGTATCGACCAGACGGCCCGGATCGCCGGTATCCATCCCAGGGGTCTATATAACAAGATGAAGCGGCTTGGACTCCGTAAGGAGGATTTTAAAAAAAGTGTTGTCAAATAGAAGGCTTGTAGAGAAAAAAGGGGCCACTCCGTCATAATTCAATTATTTTTTTGGAGAGGCCCCTTAAGAAGAGGATACTCTAAATTTGAACTCAAGAACCTTTTATAGCTCGAGCCAGGAATCCGAATACAGGGAATGACCAAGTATGACCTTGGTTGTCTTAACGTAGTCTTGCAAATCCTTTGAAAGAGAGCCCATATCAATATCCTCATCATTCATAACCTTGTGTATGACCTCAACGACATCAGGTTTTTCACCTCTGGCTATGGCGATTAACTGATCATCATAGGCATCAGCTATACAAGAATACATCCCCTTTTTCTCGAGCATAACCATATAGGTCTGATTAAGTATGGGTCGGAGATGATCCGGAGGACCATTGGAAATATTAGAGAGGCCGCAGGTGGATTTTACGCCAGGGAACATATCCTGGAGCATCTCTTGAAAGGCCATAAGGCTCATGAGCTGTGGTTGCTGGATGTTGACTGGTGTTACGATCCCATCTACAAATATATCTTCATTAGAAACACCTGCTTCATTTGCGGCATAGATGAGTTCTGCAGCCAGAGCACCCCTCTCGTTTTCATCCCTCGGGAGTCCTTCCAGCCCCCACATCAGCGCAATCATGTTGGCCTTGTATTTGACGGCAAGAGGTATCATTTTCTCATAACGCTCTGGCCTGCACATAATTGAATTAATGATTGCCTTTCCTTTGTGGACAGCAAGTCCTGCTTCCATCGCTTCGATGTTTGAGGTATCCAGACAGAGAGGGGGAGTATCCCCGATTTCCTCCTGAACCGTCTTTACTATAAACTCCATCAGTTCAGGTCCACCTTTTCTTGCAGGACCCAGATTAATATCAATCCAGTCCATGCCTTTTTCCTTCTGCCGTTTGGCCTCCTCGGCAATCGGTCCAGGATCCTTTTCTTTAAAGGCCTTACCGATAACCCTGCTGATTACATTCAAATTCTCTCCAATCAATAACATGGATTTACTCCCTCTTTAAATTTAGGTGTAAAAGTAAATAAAACTAACACGTTATTGTGTCATTTCCTTTAGGAATTTGGGTATCAGAGAAGCATCCCTGGGTCCAATCATGACCTCCCAGTCACCCAACTCTTCTTCTAATTCCCCGCTAATGGAGGCTGAATAACCAGGGATAATAATTTTCTTATGGGCAATCTTATCAGCTATGCCACTTTTCTTTACGAACGTACCGACTGCATCGCCTGCAAACTTTCCGGCGGCCCAGGCAGTCATTACTGAAAGACCCTCTGTGTCCATAATGAGAAGCCAGCTCGGCACCCTACTCCCTTCAATTTCTCCACTGACAATAAAATAGGTCAAAGAGAAATTTGTGGTTATCAGAACAGGCGAATTTTCACCTGGCCCGCCGATTTCATAAATCCCCTGTGTTACTGTCATTGGCCGTTGTGGATCTGTGAATATATTAAGCCTTTCCAACAACAAGGGAAAAAGACTTTCACCCTTGAAATCAGAGAGCACCACCAATCCTGCATACTTGGCAATGAGCATCGAGGCGATAACGGTCTCCATATCCAGGTTGCCTGCCATTTCACAGGGGAAGGTGATTGTGGGAAAACCTAAAGAGCGATTAGCTGCTTTA
The DNA here is from genome assembly GCA_964423495.1 of uncultured Desulfobacteraceae bacterium. Lineage (GTDB taxonomy): Bacteria > Desulfobacterota > DSM-4660 > Desulfatiglandales > Desulfatiglandaceae > CAYRFN01. The sequence goes on along the minus strand of CAYRFN010000056.1, from coordinate 13,671 downwards.
AGAGCTGCCCTGCGCATAACCACCTGGTCCTCGAATACCTTTTTAACCTCTCTGGATCCAGAATCCAGAACAAGATCCTTAAGGCCCATTCCCGTTAACTTATCACTCAGTGCAATCAGGTCATCAAGATTGTCCGCTTTCACTGCCAGAGGCAGGCCTGTTTCTTTGGCAAGGGCTCCCATGTCCTCGGCATTATCAGCGGTAGCAGCATAAAGGAGCGGCTTCTTGAAGGCGCACACGTCCACACCTGCCTTAATCGTATCCACCTTTTCACTCATCAGGATCAGGCCAAATTCACTCTCCTCAGCAATCTTCTTGGCAGTAGCCGCAAAAGCCGCGCCATCCCCATTTACGTCTTTCAATGCCGCAAGCTGAGGGACAAGGTTTAGGCCTACCCTCTCATACTGGAGAGCATTCCACTCCTTCAACTTTTTATCCAGAGCCTTTGAATCAATGTCTGATGAAACAACTGCAGCCAGACCTGTTGGATTGTAAAATGTCTTTTCATGCCTGAACATAACGGTTTCCCCGCCTGTTTTAAAGGCCCTCACTCCGGCCCCCATCGCAACCGGTCTGATGGGAGGTGCAGAGGCCTCGGCTAATTGCTCCCTCGCCTCATCAGATACGTAAGGGCAGGAATCCAATTCTGCCTTTCCAGAGGCCAGATTCATAGCAAAGGCCAGGCACGTGGGAATACCACACTCGGTGCAATTTGTCTTTGGCAATAATTTAAATATCTGAATTCCAGTCAGTCCCATTTTGTGCTCCTAAAGTATATGTGATAGAAATATCAATAACTCAAAATTACCCTAACTCCAATAATCATTAACCCACAATAGGGTCCATCTTCAGGGCCGGATGGTCCTTTTCCTCAAGAAAAGGAAGTATTTCATCCTCAGTAATCCCTATAGTCTCATCCGCGATCCTGTCAATCAGATCCGGTACTCCCAGCTCTTCTCCCCGCTTGTCAAGGCGTTCCTTGATTTCCTCTTTCAAGGACCTGGGCATCCAGACCATACGAAGGAGCCCGCCGTCACCGGATAAAAATTTTCGTTGTGTAATATTGAACTTACCGTGACCCACAAAACCGGGCGAGGATTGTCCGCCGCCCATGACACCTGCCAAGGTCGTGAATTTCATCCCACACGGGGTTTCCCCGCTGTAGTCCCTGTGTACCGTCATAATACCATTGCATCCGGGCAGAACAGCCGCAATGGCCTCACAGCAACCGCATGTGGTCATGGGGTCATGGACAATACTGTAAAAATTATAGTGGTCTACGGTTTGCCTGGAGGCCTTATAAACAAAGTCATTGACCCCCTTGAACTGTCCCAAGACCGGATCAAGGACCTCTCCCTTTTCCACAGGCTGGTTGGGACCGGTGGGATTGATCTCATAAGAGGCCTTGCAGTCCATCCAGTTGTAGGCCCCACAAAGCCCTGTCCTCTCCGGGCTGATCATGCAGACATGGCTCGGGGCAAAAGACTGGCAAAGTGTGCAGGAATAAAAGGTTTCGACTCCTTCGTCCGTCATGGTCTCGACGCGTTCATCCCGTGCCTTGTACTCGGCCTTTGCCTTTTTGGTCAATTTATCCACATCCTTTTTTTCCGTATAAAGGGTTACTTGCACCTTATCCAGGATGCTGCCAAAATCCTGATGGAACTTGGCATGGATAATTGTTCCAATATCCTTAAGTTTAAAGCCCTTTTCAATGGCTTGCTCGCCTACTCTGATCCACGCAATATCACGCTGTCCTATATGCATGATGCCCTGGGCATAGTTAATCAAGTGGTGGATCTGCCTTTCCAAGATAGGCTCGAAGTCGGTCTGCATCTCACGGCCGGCGACCTGTACATATATACCCAGGGGCAGGCGGTCACCCTTCTTGATATCATTGACATCCGGACCGATGACTTCCACCTTGCCATCCTCGATATCATCCATCTCGGCCATCTTGCATAATTCAGTACACTGAGTCTTTCCACCACCCATCTCAAGGAAAAGATCATCTTTGCGGACCCGCTCCCCCTCAAACGCCGGACCGTAGGCCAATGGGATATCAATCTCGGCGATAGTCACCTTGAGACCCCGAACCTCAATGGATTTTGATGACATTTCATCATGGGCTACATTTGCCACAACATGCTCGTAGGTACAGACACCTGTGGGCAGCACCTCAGGGATGTCCGTATCCGCTAAGGTCGGGAATCCCCAGTTCACACACCCGGCAGCATTGGCGGCCCACTCGGCATTAACCTCACCAAGGGCATTTACAAATGCAAACACCCTGTCTTTCTGATACTTCAACTGGCTCTTGTAATCCCCCGGTTGTATGCCGCCAAAGGCCATCCCGGCCCTGTTGGCGAAACCCAACGCAAATACGGCCGCAGAGATTTCCGGACCAAATGGCACCAGCCGGGTATTCCAACCTATCTGGACATCTTCATCAATGAGTTGTTCCGCAAACGTTGTCCCAGCCTGATTGGCCGCCATAAACACATAGATGGTCTTCAACTGGTACTCTTCTGCTATCTGTTTGGCCGTCTTAGAATCAGGGGCTGCGCCCACAATGGCAGCAAACCCTGGGGCGGTACCATCTACAAACTCCACGCCTCTCTTTCTCATTATGGTGTCATCGGCCGCTCCCAGCCAGATTTTGCCATTTTCCACATCCGGGTCTTCCACCTCAGGTTGGTAAAAATCAGGGTCTTCCACATATCGGATCGCCTCTGTGATTTCCTCAGCAAAAAGAGAGGCCATGCCTGCATCCAGTAAAGGTCCCAGATAGGGGAGATGACAATCCTTTTTAACGTGCGGTGGCAAGAGTTTTCTGGCAAAATCAAGCGGTTTTTTGGCCGAGTCAAGATCGGTGACCTTGATCCCGGTCAGGGAATAAATGATGGGTAAAAAATAAGCGGTATTTGGAAATTCCAGTTTCTGACTACCCCCATAGGTCTCCAGGGCCTTCTTGTATTTTCCCTCTGCCTTGGATACTATGTTGTAAGCGCCTTGGATTGCTGCAAACGCTACCAATTTTGACATAATCTACTTCCTCCCTTCCTAAAGAAGTATATTCCTTAAAATTAAGTTTATACTCAAATTAAGCCGCCTCCAGCTTTTGCCGATCGGCCATATCCATTAGGACCCTCTCGCGGGCCTTATCAATACCCAAGGCCTTTCGCTTCTTATCAATATGGGCGATCATTTTGTGGGCATGCTCGTAAGGATCGGCCACCATATCCCACATTCCACCGTAGATCCCTTCTAATTCTTTGTATAGATAGTTTTCGAAGACAGGGGCCCCTCCGACAGGTAAAGTCACCCCAAAGACGGTATATACGCCCGATGCAACAAAGTAATGCCCGATACTGATGGCCTTCTCGCTCATCCACTCCGGCGCCGAACCTGCAGCGGGGAGATCGCTGATATCATTTCCTAAGCCACCGGCCTTCACCACCTCAGTAGCCGCCATGAGAATCCGGCTATTATCCACACAAGAACCCATATGAAGCACCGGCGGGATACCTACGGTCTCACACACTTCAGCAAGACCAGGACCGCAAAAGACCTTTGCAGATTCAGGAGTGAGCAAACCTTCTTTGCCGCACGTAATGGCGTTACATCCAGTGGTAAGAACAATAACATCATGTTTAAGCAATTCCTTGACAATAGTGATATGCCCCTCATCGTGTGTGGTCCGGGCGTTGTTACACCCTACCACGCCAGCTACACCTCGTATTCTGCCATTAATGATGTTGTCATTTAGGGGAACATATGATCCACGAAACGTCCCGCCAAGGTGATAATTGATCGCCTCGTAGCTGAATCCGGCGATCAGTTCTGAGGAATTATCAGGGATTATGACATCCTTCTCTCTGTTTGGGAAATTTTCGATGGCTGTCCTGACAATCTTTTTGGCGTCTTCAAAGGCGGTATGTTCGTCGAATTCAATGTGCAACGTGTGCCCTGAGGCAATCTTGGCCCTCGGGTTTGTAGTAATAATCTTGGTATGAAAACAATCGGCAACGTTAGCCACATTTTCCATAATACACTGCACATCCACCACCATAGCCTCCACGGCACCGGTCACAATAGCCAACTCCTGCTGCAGGTAATTGCCCGCCAAGGGAACACCGTGACGAATTAGGATCTCATTTGCAGTACAGCAGATACCGCTCAACTGAATACCGTTTGCGCCATTCTTTTTGGCCAATGCCAGCATCTCAGGAAGTTCGGCAGCCTGGACGATCATCTCACTCAATAGTGGTTCATGACCATGGATGATTATATTTACGTGGTCTTCTTTCAATACCCCCAGGTTCGCAGAACTCTTTAGGGGATAAGGGCAGCCGAAAAGGACATCTTGAAGATCCGTGGCAATCATTGACCCTCCCCAACCATCAGCAATAGCGGCCCGTGTGCACTGTTCAATCATATTTTCATAGTCTTGATCCACACCCATATGAGTCCTGTGCATGATCTCCACGATCTCCCGGTCAATGCCTCTGGGAATAACTCCCAATTTTTTCCAGAGTTCATATCGTAGAGCCGGCGCTCTCTTGACAGTACAAACTTCTCCCTGCTGCTGGCCCCACTGGGCCAACGCCTTTTCACCTACTTCAACAGCAATTTCATCGACATCCCGATCAAGGATTTCACCATCTTTTCCTTCTACCGTGATATCTACACCAAAATCGGGCGCAATCTCAAGTAGCTTCTTGGCATCTTTAATTACATAATCTTTAGTCTCTTTCCTTGCGGCTGCCAAAAATGTCTCCGCCACGCCTCTACCATGGTCAGAGTGAGCTGCTGCCCCCCCTGCTACCATCCTGGCAAAGTTTCGGGAGGCAATGGTTTCAGGCGTTGCACCGCACAGACCCTTGCGGGTATCCTCACCTTTTATACCAGCCTTAGGTAATGGCAGTCTGCAGGGACCCTGTGAACAGTTCTTGCAACAAGTTCCTTGGATTCCAATGTTACATGGCTTCATAGTCTGGGCCCGGTCGAATATGGTTTCGATCTCCATCTCTCTGGACCTCTCGATCATTTTTGTAGTCGCCGGATCAATTGACAGATCCTGCGGCCGGACTACCTTTTTCTCTTTTGCCTTGGCCTCTACAACCTTTGCCCTAACTTCTTCTGTGGCCATTACGGGGTTCCTCCTCCGATTGAAAAATTTAATAATTAAATGCGCCTGTGAATACGATCGATATTCAGCATCAACCGATCCACCAAATCTAATTGTTCCTTTGCGGATGTCTTGGGCACCGTTTCTACTTCGCTTTTCTTCCTTTCTGCCTCATGTTTCTCTCTTTCCTGAGTCCTCTTGTATCTTAGGGCCTGGAGTTCTTCTTTTTCTTTGGCTTTGGCCTCAGCCCTGGCCTTTGTTTCTTCCTCTGCCTTAGCCTTCGCCTCTGCCTCTGCCTTAGCTTTCGCTTCTTCCTCTGCCTTGGCCTTCGCCTCTGCCTCTGCCTTAGCTTTCGCTTCTTCCTCTGCCTTGGCCTTCGCCTCTGCCTCTACCTTAGCTTTCGCTTC
>CAYRFN010000056.1:0-8036 GCA_964423495.1 uncultured Desulfobacteraceae bacterium | reverse complement strand
TCGCTTCTTCCTCTGCCTTGGCCTTCGCCTCTGCCTCTACCTTAGCTTTCGCTTCTTCCTCTGCCTTGGCCTTCGCCTCTGCCTCTACCTTAGCTTTCGCTTCAGGCTCCTCCTTGGGCTTTATTTTCTCAATTGTCTTTTTTGGCTTGGGAGGGACAGCTGGCTCTTCCTTTTCTTTCTTCGGTTCAGGAGCAGCCTTCTTTTTAGGCTTAGCAGCGGCCTTTGGTTTTGTAGCTACCTCTGCTTCACCAAAATCCAGGTTTGGCTCCGGTGAAAAATCAGACAGGTTGACCTCTTGGGCCTTTAATTTTTTGGAGATTTCCTGAACATCGCTCGCCATACCTCCATTGATCATAAGCTCTATAAATGAGTGGGTTAGACGGACTGCTTCTGGATGCCTAAGAATGACCACATTGGCACCACTAAGCAGATAACAAACAGCAGCTACTGTCTCCATAAGAATGCCGCGTCTTTCCGGATCACCCAGTATTGGTGCATCATCAATACTCTGGCCCGCCTCTTTACACTTCCAAATTTCATTCCCAATATTACAAATCATGGGAAGCTGAAGCTTGTCATCTTCCTGGGTCAATGCAGCCATCATGATACGTTCCATCACAGAATAGCTGTACTCAAGGCCATACCCCAGACCTCCTGTCGTTGGGTCAACTATTATATTTTTGCTTTGGACACCAAGGTTACCAAGCAGAATATTCAACTGTTTTGCCAGGTTTACATCAATGGGCGAGGACGAAACGATAGCATGATTATAGCCAAGAGCACTGGCGGCAATGCCCTTATAGTTAGCTTCTTCAACCGGAGCAAGTGCGAAATTTTTCCCTTCGTTTGATTCTGAAATCTTTTTTAAGACCTCTTCATCTTTCTGGTTATTGGCTGTGCCCCACAAGACAAGCGGCACGTCAATGGCATCTGATACCTTCTTGGCCACTTCTGCGGCCTCATCAGCACTCTTATCCAGTCCATTAGGGTCAGTGCTTTTTAGCTGGAGTGCAATTATATCTGCTCCATATTCATCCACACATTTCTTGGCCCAGGCATCAGGCGAAGAGATGACATCCTTAAATGGCTCAACTGCCCCAGCAGGCCATTCCTTGGAAGGATCATAATCCCAGATCTCCATTGCAATCTTTGGAGGGTTGGGCATATTTCCCTCAAAAAGATGAAAAGGGTACGAGTCTTCTCCTCCAAGCTTAACGGCACCAGATCCCGCTCCAATAACAACTTCTCTTATTTTCCCAGAATAGGGTTGTTTGGGAAATTCAAAGGCCAATTTCTCTACCTCCTTTGTTGATTTTCACTGTTTCTGAATAAAACTTTCAGTTTTTTGAACCTTGCCGCATTCCGTTACTTAATAAAGTTTCAAAACTCAAGACCAATTTTGGTCTTGTGAAAAATATTACAAACCAAGGCAAAAAACAACCTCTTTAATTTAATAAGAGGATTTTAAAAGATAATTTAGCTGTAAAATACTTGAAACATGAAGGAAAATGATTTCATTGTCAAGCAATTTTTTCGGCAGCGCGCAGCGCTTATCTCGCTTATAAAACTCGTGCTCCTGTAAAAGCCAAGAGCAACGTAACTATCTTATTTTAATGGGTAATTTATCTTTGAATCTTTTTCCAAATAAGAGTTATATTCTTCATATATCCATCAATTATCCTTTTTGGATCTATTTGAAGAATCTCTGCGTAGGACTTTATAAAATTCTTTAAATAAAAGAACGAAGGAAGGTCCTCTATTTGATTATCTTCTATTGATTTTAGGATAGAAACGCTGATTCTTGCGACTTGAAAGATTTCTTCCAATTCTAATCCGTAAGCTTCCCTAATCTCTTTTATACTCAGCGTCATAAATAATTGCGCATCAATGTTTTAAAAAGCCTTATAATCAAGGCATTCAAGGTTTAGTATTAGAAAATTCAATGTTCGCTGAGTATAAATCATTCCCCAAAATAATTTCCTTGGAAAGGATTTTTTTTTAAATCTCTGATACGTCTTTTTCTTCGATTTTTTTTCTTATTCTTTTTTTATAAAAGGTGTTTTGCTTTGTTGACACTTTTTCATGAAAAAGAGGGATCGGTTTTTTTTGATCTTTTTTAGTAAAGACAGATACATCAACCTTTCCAGAATCTACAAGCATCCTGTCATACTCAGCCCTTTTGTTTTCATTAATCAATGTAAGAAATGCCTTTTCGATTTTCATTAATATTTTTTCTCTCTCGTTATCAGAAAAAAAAGAATAAATAACCAATGAATCGTCACCATATATGGAAAGTCCCTCTCTATATGCCTGTATGATCTCAAAATGGGATGCATTGACAGGAACTCCTAATATCTCATAATAATTCAATCCTTCAAATTTTTTCATGGTATTTGAGCGACAAGGAAGATGGGTTTTATCAATTTTTTATCATCTTTTTCTCAATATTCCGCAATTCTGTTGCAGCTAATGTATATGGATATCTATTTACATATATCATTTTAGAATGAATTGAATCGCAGACCCTTTCATCGTAGCCAACATTTCCCAGAAATTCAAATTTAGAATAAAAATGCCTGTTACATACTTTTTCAATCTTGTTTCCAAGATATATGTCAGTCTGTTTACGAAATTGATTTAAAATAAATTTAAACTTAAATTTGCTTAATTCAACCTCCAAAAACTTGCGTTTTTCAGGGTCATATTTATCAAGAAATTGAAAGATATTCGATGGTGATTTCATAGCCACAGTTTTAGAATTATGAGCATGGTTATTGGTAATTTCATTGAAAGTGAGTTGCTTAATAATTTTTTTTAGCTTTCTAATATATACTGCCCTTATAAAACGAACTGTGTTTTCAATTGACGTTGGTTCAGGCGTAAAAATGAATACACCTTCATCTGAGGTCAAAAAGAAATCTAAGTTATTATAATTTGTCCCAGGACTCAGATCTAACAAGACATATTCGTAAGGGAGCTTTTGAATGGCCTTTATTATTTTTAATTTCTGTGAATGAAACAGATTGGCGATTTCTATAGAGCAGTTCATTGAACTAATAATGAAAAGATTTGGTATTATGGTAGGCACAACAACATGCTCGAGGGCCTTGTATGTTTTGTTTAAAAAATCATCGAGCCCTTTTCTTGGGTTTTTTATCCCAAAAAAAGTGTGGAGATTTGAACCACCCAGGTCTAAATCGACTAACATCACCTTCCTGCCTTGCTTTGCAAACAATACCCCAAGATTTGCTGTGATGAAACTCTTTCCGATACCCCCTTTCCACCACCTATTGGGAATATGCGTGACATGTTAGATTTTTCCTCTCGCAAATCTCTTCAGTTCGGAGAATATTCAATTTCAAAGGGCCTGAGGGCTGAAACTCTAAAGAGGCGTTGCTCTCAGACACCAAGGGAAAAAAACAGTAAAGACGGTTCCTCCTGATTGATGACAATCATCCACTTTTTTGCAATAATTACATTTGGCTATTCTGCCAGGACAGATATCTTTGTCATTAGGTATATACTTGCATCTTGAAGACACCATATTAATCTTGAAGTTATATCGCTCCGAAAAAATCTTCATACGTAGCAGATCAGCTCCTTTTCCGCCAGCGTTGAAATCAAAAGGCCGCTTAGATGAATAATCCATGGTCTCCTGAGTCACAAAAAACCCTTCAAATATACGCCTTTGATCATCGACAGTTATGCCCACACCATAATCTTTGACCGACAGTTCTACTCCTTTGCCTCTTCTTCTTACGAAAACTTCTATTTTCCCTTCGTCTGGAGTATTTTCTATTGCATTTTTAATCAGCCCTACCGCCACCTTTTTTAATATTTCTACCGGTATATTGATAGCCGGTGCAGTTTCAAATTCGGTTATTATCTCTACATAGCGGTGAGAGAAGAAAGGCTTAATCTCTTCGATTATCTTAGGAATAAATTGGTCAAGGAAAATATTTTGAGTTGGGCTTTCCTTTGGGCCGAATATTTCATCAATGCGCTTCCTGATGTTCTCAACCACACGACCTTCTCCCACATCTTCGGCAACAAGAGACACAAGTTCATCAGCGCATTCATCCAATAACGTTGAAAGGACATGATATGTTTCGTAGTGCTTATCCCCCATGATGTCCTCAACCTGATATTGCATCCCTAATATGCGGTCCAGGTTTCTTTGAGCTCTTTCAATGGTTGGTTTCCATGTGTGTTGTGGTATGGAGGAAAGCCTTTTCTCCAGGATGTTCAGGGAAGCGCCAATAACGGAAAGAGGAGTTTTGAGTTCATGTGAAAGGTGATTAATGACCTTATCCTTGGCCCTATTAAGGCTTGCAACCTCTTTGTAGGCTTCCCTTATTTCCTCAGAATACCTCGTATTTTCAATGTAAAGAACCACCGTGCCTGCAATCATATTCAAGAGTTCAATATCTTTTTCATCAAAAACCCCAGTATTCTTATTCATAGCGCATAAGACCCCAATAATTCGATCCTTGTTTTTTAAGGGGACATCCAACAAACTGCGGGTCTTGAATCCTGCCATTGTATCTATTACAGAATAGAAAATAGGATTTTTTGACGTATCCAGAACTATGATAGGCTCACCAGTGCGTATGACTCTACCGGAGACACCTTTATTTGCAGGGAAGCGGATCTCCTTCAACCTTTTTTCGGTGGCTGAGTCGTCATGGGCCGCGGCCTTAAAGAATAGTTCATTTTTCTCTTCATCCAAGAGTATGACAAGTGCTCCCTCAACATCCAGAAGACCTTTAATCTCGGCGCTGATATAATCCAGAAGCTCTTCTAAGTTGGGATACTCAGGGAGTGCCATGCTGATCCGCAGCAGGGCCTCGTTAATGCGAGCAATTCTCTTTTCCCGTGTAACATCCCTAAGGATCACAAGTTCCCCTGATGGCTTGTCTCCGACCTCCGAATAAACTGCAGCCCTAATGATTACATCGAGTATCCGACCGTCCTTGGTCAGTCTTTGAGTTTCATCATACAATATGATCTTTTGCTTAAAAAGCTTCTTGATATTTTCACTGGTTTCCTTTTTTAGACCTGGAGGCACGTAAGGTATGATTTGCCCTTTCAATTCCTCAAGGGTCCAACCAAAGGTCTCTGTGAATGCTGGATTCAGATATGAAACTCGCCCGTCCAGAGTGAACAAGACGATAGGATATGGGGCAAAGTCGAGGAGTGTTTTGTAACGCCTTTCCGATTTTCGAAGGTCTTCCTGGGCCCTGAACTTTTCTGTGATATCACGGGCTATACCGCGAAATCCAATCTTTTTTCCTTCTTTGTTGATGATAAGATTGGCAGAGAGCTCAATGACCTTAGGATCACCATTTTTATCAAATATCTTCCAAACGAGGTCGGAAATACCCCGGCCCGTTTGATAAATTCTGGTAAATGTGTCAAATGCCTTGTTGCCGTATTCTTCATCCATAAATTTTGTAAAACTTTCAAATTTGATTTCCTCCTTCGGGTACCCAAAAACTTTGCATAGGGAATTGTTGAAATAAATGAAGTTTCCATGGATATCAGTTTCATAGATACCTTCACCAATGTTATCCATAAAAGATTGATATTGCTCGGTGGATAGCCTTGATTGCGACATTTGCATTCTATCACCTTTGGAGCTTTTTTCTACCCTGGGCTTTGTTGGGGGATTGTTTGATAACAACTTTTTTGCCATCTTTAGCTTATTTATATATAAAAACCGTACAATAAGCACAATATGTCTTTAAGTTTCCCAAGCTTGTTATATATAATATCAGAAGCAATGTCACTATAAATCCTAAGACTAAGAAATTGATGGGCTTTTACAAGACCTTAAAGATATTGGTCGTGAATAACCCAAAAAGCTGAGACAGTGAGACAGTTAGAGATCGGAAATACCCTTGTAGATCTTTAGTATCTGTCCTATAATACAGAAGTCTGCAATAATAGTATTGACAACATCCAAAAGTGTTGGCATCAGGTTTTGATTAACCTAAGTTCCTTTATCTCAATTCTCTGCTTTGGTGTTTGAAGATATAGATACATAATAACGCAGAATGCATAGAGCTTTTAGGTACCAAACATTTTGTACATTATCAACCACTTAGATTTAATTGTTTTATATAATATTCTTTTCACGAACGATTCCAAATAGGAGAAAACGAGTGATGACATCAGCGAAAATACCGAAGGCGACCATCACCAGGCTTTCGATATACTACAGACAGCTTGAGCTACTGGAATTTGATGGTTACCGCACTGTCTCTTCGGAAAAGCTGGCTTGGCTATGTCAAGTTAATCCTGCCCAGGTAAGAAAGGACCTTGGTTATTTTGGGGAATTTGGTACTCGCGGAGTGGGTTATGATGTGATAAATCTTCAGGCACAAATCAAGAAAATTTTGGACGTTAATCGCGATTGGAATCTGGGAATTGCAGGGATCGGAAATCTCGGCTCAGCTCTCATTCAGCACAATAATTTTCAGGATAGATGTTTTAAGTGCGTGGCTGCTTTTGACAATGACCCTCATAAAATCGGACAAACCACGCATTCAGGACTGAAGATCAGAGATATCAGAGAAATAAACCAGGTAGTGGATGAGCTAAACATCAAGATTGGTGTCATAACCACACCTCCCTCAACTGCTCAGGCCGTAGCCGATCTATTCATTGGTGCCAATGTAAATGCAATCATGAATTTCTCGCCTACAAGGATTTACGTTCCGGAATGTTGCCTGGTTGAAAATATTGATTTTACGGTGAAGCTGGATATGCTTACTTATAAGCTTCATACCGAAATAGGATCCTAAGATTGAAAACTATTGAGGAAAAGATAAGCCGCAATAAGAGCAACATAGTTGAAATTTTTGCAGATGGGGCTTGTAGTGGCAACCCTGGCCCAGGTGGTTACGGCGCGATTTTGAAATATGACACGGAAATCAAGGAGATCTCAGGTTGTAAGCTTGAGACAACCAATAATCGAATGGAGATGATGGCTGTCATTGAAGCATTACGGCAAATAAAAAGACCTTGTAACATAAAAGTCCTTACTGATTCCAACTATGTAGTAAAGGGCATGAGTGAATGGATGCCTGGATGGATCAAGCGCAATTGGCGAACAGCTCAAAAAAAACCTGTCCAAAATAAGGACCTATGGGAAGAACTTATTAAGTTAAGTCAATTGCATAAAATAGAATGGAAATGGATTAGAGGACATCATGGACATCCAGAAAATGAACGTTGTGACCAACTGGCCAGGGAGGCAACGAAGAATTGTAACAAATCGCTATGAAGAGGCTCAATAGGTATAGAAAATGTATGGCTGCAAACCCTGGTCATGTTTTATAGGGGAAGTTCGAGATGTACAGATATTAAAAAATAGTATGCCTTTGAGCACGTTTGACTAAGAGGGCGTATGTCTTGAAAAAGGTTAAATGTTTGTTCTGAGGCTTCACCTTTATTTTTGGAGTCTAAAATGAAATGCCCAAAATGTAATTATATTAGTTTTGACGACAATCAGACCTGCCCAAAATGTAACAGGGATCTTTCCACTGAGAGGGCAAGAATGAATCTACCCTCTTACAGGTCCAATCCCTCTTCTCTTTTGGGTGTATTGATCAGGGAAACAAGAGAATCAAATGATAGCACTGATGTGCAGAGGAATGAAGATCTTGAGTTTTAATTTTACCTTGACCTAGCGATTGGTTAGAATTATATTTATTTTAATGCCGAGATAGCTCAGTCGGTAGAGCAGGGGACTGAAAATCCCCGTGTCCGCAGTTCGATTCTGCGTCTCGGCACCATGAGTCATCAATATTTTATGAGGGTTAGGTGATCACACCTAGCCCTCTTTATTTTACCAAGCCCTTTTCCCTCTCCCCTTATCAGGACCCTACAAATATAAGTACATGCAAGATTACAGATAAATAGTCGTTTGTTAAAATGCTATCATGGCTTTTTTTCTTCAATAACCGGGTCAACATGAACAATAACCCGGTCCAGATCCTCAACTTTTTCTTCGAGACACCTCTCCACCTCCT
>CAYRFN010000055.1:0-21948 GCA_964423495.1 uncultured Desulfobacteraceae bacterium | reverse complement strand
TGTATCCAAATCGGCAAATCAAAACCGGCCATCATTTCATACAGAGGCATGAACTCTTCCAAACTCACCGGCTTTCCCTGGACTGAGGGGTAAATTTGAATCCCTTTAAATCCAAGTTCCTTGATTGCCCTTTCCGCTTCCTTTTTTGGTCAGTCAAGGCCTGGCATTTATCCTGAACTTTTTTAACTGTCACAAATTTGTCTGAGTGTTTGTATAGGGCTTTCTTGTACCTTTCCGGTTGCACGTGCGAAAAAATATCTATCTTCATGATTACCTCCAAAGAATAAAAAGTTATCTAATACTCAACCAGAAATGGAATATTTTCGACCTGAGAGAACTGAACGTCCTTTTCGTCGTATGGATAGTCGAAACCGAGAGCTAAGTTGGTCATTTCTTGACACAATGCCAAAAATGAACAAATTCGGCCACACCTATCCAAAGGGTGCCCTTGACTAATACTTGCCTTGACCACTAAGTCTCAGGTTTGTTATTAAGTGATAAGATCTCGCTTTTTTGGAGTAGAGATATAGTGGAATGAGCTTTGTGCGTCAAGAGAAAATGAGGCACAATTTATGTAGTTTTAGCAATATGGTATGAAGGGGGAATTATGAACGCTATTGAGTGTATCAAAACAAGGATGAGCATACGCAAATTCAAACCCGAACCTGTTCTAAAAGAAGTTCTCATGGAGGTAATCAATATTGCAAAATGGAGCCCTTCATATAAAAACAGCCAACCGTGGGAATCCGTAATCCTTTCAGGAGCTAAAAAAGAGGCGCTCACAAAGATGCTGATTGAACTTCTGGAAAACAACGCAAAGCCATGCCCCGATTTGCCGGTGCCAAAATCATGGCCAGCGGCCCAGGCTGCCAGAATTGACTATCATTTCAAAAAGCGCGCTGAAGCAACCGGCATCGACCTGAATGCCTCTGAATTTGTAATGGAAGCTAGAAAAGCAAACTTCAATTTCTACGGCGCACCGCATGCCATCTATCTATTCCAAGATGCCACGCTCGCCCTATGGTCCTTATTTGACTTGGGACTGTTCGCCCAGAGTTTGATGCTTGCCGCCCATGCCAAAGGTCTCGGTACTGTACCCCAGGCTTTTGCCACTGATTATGCGCCGGACATAAAAAAATTTCTTTCCATTCCTGAACCAAAGCGCCTCGTTCTCGGTATATCCATTGGATATGCTGATACGGAATCCCCTGTTAACACATTCAGATCTTACCGGGTTGAGACAGATGAAATTGTGAAATGGATTGAATAATGCCAGGAGCCTCCCTTCAAACTCAGCAGCCTACCCCATGGGACAGCCAACGGACTTAGAGGCTAATGAATGGATTTTTTGCTACCTTCTTATGGGGTTAAGCAGATTGAACAGGATTAGCCCGTCGCAAGGACCTATCAGCTTCGAGTATTGCTCTTGAAATTTACTAAAAATAACTAAGGGAAGGAGCGAGAGAAAGATGGCAAAGACACCTGAAGCACTTTATGAAGAAAGGACTAAGAGGGTTCTGGATGCTGTACAACTAAAGGTCCCTGATCGGGTCCCTTTTATGTCCTTCTTTAACTTCTTCCACGCAAAATACGGCGGGATCACTTGTGAAGAGGCCATGTACGACTACGACAAGCTCGCGATCGCGGCTAAAAAAACCATTACAGATTTTGAGCCGGACATGTACAATAATCCCTTTGCCCTTGTGGCACTGGGACCCATCCTGGAAACTCTAGATTGCAGATACCTCAGATGGCCAGGTGGGGGGGGGCTCCCTCCCCATCAATCCTACCAGTATGTGGAAAAGGAGTATGTCAAGGCAGCGGAATATGACGACCTCCTTTTTGATCCCACCGGTTTCATTTTGAGGCAGTTCCTCCCTCGGGTCTATGGGGCCCTGGAACCGCTTCAACAGCTTCCTTCATTGCCTTCTATCTATTATACCCGATTCCTGACCAGCACGGCGGCCTTTGCGAGTCCCGAGGTTTCAGGGGCCCTTGATGCCCTTGTAAAGGCGGGTACCGAGGCCCGGCAGATGCTGGCGAAGGCGAAGGCCTTTGCGGATGATATGAAGGCTTCTGGATTCCCATCCCAGATCGGCGGTGTGGCCTATGCCCCCTTTGATTATATCGGGGATTTTCTCAGAGGCACCCGCGGGATCATGCTCGATATGTACCGGTTACCGGACAAGGTCCTCGAATCCATGGAAAAGTTGATCCCCTTTATCCTCCAGGGTGCCATTGCTCCAGCCCGGATGACCGGGGTTCCTTTCATTTTTATGCCTATGCACAAGGGCCTGGATGGCTTCATGTCCCTGGACCAGTTCAAAACCTTCTTCTGGCCCCCTTTAAAAAGGGTGATCCTGAGTCTGATCGAAGAGGGGTTTATCCCCATGGTCCTCTGGGAGGGGGATTGTACATCTCGCCTCGAGGTTATGAAGGACATCCCTCAAGGAAAGGTGATCTACTGGTTTGAGCAAACGGATATCTTCAAAGCCAAGAAAATACTGGGAGACACTGTGTGTATTAGGGGAAATGTGCCAGGTTCTCTGCTCTGCGTCGGGAGTCCCGAGGATGTGGAATTATACTGCAAAAAATTGATTGATGTGGTTGGGAAGGACGGCGGTTTTATCCTGGATGGGGCCATCGGCATTCCGGATGAGGCAAAACCTGAGAATGTGAAGGCCATGGCAGATACCACAAAGGAATATGGTGTCTACAGATGAAGAATAATAACACATTGAGGATATTTAGAGTGCAAAGGACAAGGGCGCCCTCGGACAAACATGCTTTTCCTCGACAGATTCTATACCGGTAGCCGCATCAGCTCCTTGGCATTGTCTTCAAATATCTTTTTCTTTTCCGAGTCGGGTATATCCATTTGTTCTACAGAGCGTATTGTTTCTCTGATATATATATCGCCGAGTTGAGGATCGTACGGCATATCTGTAGCAAATAGCATATGATCGGCGCCAAAAAAGGCGTAGCCGCACATCAGTCCCGGTGAACTACCATAAAGCGCCGTATCACCATAGAACATGCGAAAGTATTCAATAGGACGCTTGGTGAGAAGGGACTCATGTTTGAATCCCATACGCATTAAATGACTCATATATCCAACGTTGATTCTCTGCTCAAAGAATGGTACCATCGCTCCACAGTGATGGGTAATGATCTTAAGAGTGGGATATTTCTCAAAAATACCGCTCATCGCTAAGCGGGTCATAGCCACTGTTGTCCGATAAGGCCAGGCAAAAATAATATGTATCATGTGATACGACTCCGTCTCATTGGGGTAGTCCGGAACTTGGTTCGTCCTTATTTCAGGGTGAAGTAAGATAGGAAGATTATATTGTGTCATCTTCTCAAAAAGGGGCATAAACTCCGGCGAGTCTAACGGCTTTCCGTTGATATCGCTATGTATCTGTACGCCTCTGAATCCTAATTCAGTGATTGATCTGTCAACTTCTTTCAAGGCAGCATCCATATCATTCATTGGCAGGCAGGCCACAGCAGCAGGAAACTTGTCCGGATACTTGATAACCAGTTCTGCCATCTCATCATTAGCTATCTTGGCCAGGTCAACTGCGTCCTCTGGTTTGGCAACATCCTCGACAGGCGGTGCTCCAGTGGTGATTACCTGCAAAAGACCCTCATACTTGTCAATAATCCTGAATCTAACGTCCAAATCAAATAGTGTGGGAAAAGCCTCTATAAGCCTTTGTGTATAAGTATTAGGCGGCATCTTCTTATAAAGGGCCTCTTTATATTTTGCTGGTATGATATGGTTGAAAACATCAATCTTCATCTTTCTAAACCTCCTTTATAAAAGTGTTACAATGATACTAACTGTTTTGAGCTTGTCAAGCGATATAGGGCTCACCAATTCCGCCACCCAACAACTCTGCCTATTGTTCGGTGGTGGATTTAGGATAAGCGTATATACTTCCCGCCAATTTGTTCAATTTTAAAGATATGGCTCTCCTCCTGAAACAAATGTTTCCAAGACGTTACCTTTTGTAATTGGAAGGAGCAGATGAGAAGGATAATCGGCATTATGGTATACTTTAATACGGGATGCGGATTGCCTGTGAAGATGGCCGCCGGCATTCATTTCAAGGGGATTCTTCGCTTGATCGTCGGTGCAGGTGATCTTGAGCTTTATTCTCGAACCGGCCTTGAATAGATTTCCAGTCGGCACAATGGGTATATTAAATTCATAAATTTTGCCGGGAATTAAAGCTTCTGATTTCGTGTGCGGATGAAAAGGCTCCCATGGTTTAGAACGTTTTGGATCAACTTCCCGATGTGAGCCCCTCAACCAGCCCCTCGTGAGGATCCTTTCATTCCCATCCGGATCAATCTCACGAAGGCTAATAAACCAGAAGACCTCATCATCTGTAGTCGACGCATATAGGTTTAGCACGGCTGGGCCTATAATTTCCGTATTTTCTACAAGCTTTGGAGAGCAGTACTCCAGAGATCCCCGTCCCCATGGCGAATCTTCAAACGAATCAGAGATCTCATCAGGGTGGCACTGACGCTCATAGATGATCTCGTTATCATGGAGATAGAACGGTGTCCATTTTGTACCGGGCAATGGCCACTCATTGACCTCTTTCCATTCATTTGTGCCCATAATAAATAACTTGATCGAATCCTCTTCCATGATGCCGGTATCCATCCCCTTTAGCCAGTAATCGAACCATCTGAGCGACTCGTACTGAAGTTGGTATAAGGGCCGATCCAAATAGGCCGGCGGCCCTATCAGCATCTTTTTCGGCACCTTCAGGTTTTCCCAACTCCGAAATGCCCCAGGCAGGTGAAGACCATACATTCCCCAACAGCAGCCGATATAGCTGGGAACTTTGATGGATTCGTAATTCACTTTTCTCCTATCCCAGTAAGGACCATCATGAGAATGAAGCATTATGTCTACAAGCAGTGGATTGTTTCCCATGTCAGGGTTTCTCAAGATTTGGACCAATTCCGGTACCCTTGCTATGTCTTTATCAGCCAGAATGTTGCCTATTTCTTCTTTTGTGAAAGGAGTTCTCTCGACCCGGCCATTGTACAGGGATCCAAAGGTCCACATTCTCCAAAAACCGTGTCCCAGTATGCCGCCGTGGTAAACGGAATCCCTGTAAAGATCAGTGGCTCCCCAGGGAGCGAATATGCACTTCAAGTGAGGAGGATTTAATGCGGCGATGTAAAATTGTATCCATGCAAAATAGGAAACCCCGAACATTCCCACATTACCATTGCACCATGGCTGCTCCGCTATCCATTCAATAACTTCAGCGCCGTCTTGAGGTTCTGGATGATCAAGAAAAGGATATTTACCTCCGGATTGACCGGTCCCACGAATATTGGCAATGACATAGATATATCCGCGAGTGACATAGGCATAGGGATCCCCTGCTTCAATATAGGCGTTCCCCTCTTCCTGGCCGGGGTTTTTAAAAAAATTTATAGAAAAGGACTGGGTCGTTATTGGTGCTGTTTGGGCCATCTGGTTGTAAGGATGAAATCCAAAAATTGCCGGAAACTTCTCATCACTGTCGGGACGGAAAATATCAGCATTGATTTCTGTTCCGTCACTTAATGGGATTTTTAAGTCATGTTCAATAACGACTTTAAATTTCGGTTCCGATGTTTTCCACGTTTTACTGAACATTTTAAAGACCTCCTTTCAGTCTCTCTGAAATAGGACATGGGACGATAATCATTTTACATTTTTTCTGAGGGTAAGCGAAAAGCTTTCTTTTTGGATGCTGATGTATGTTGATTTTTTCTGCTTCATCAGTTCCTTGATAAAATCAGCCAGAGGTTTGGTTGCACCCGAGTATTCCGTATTAATAGGTCCGGCAGCTTTCATTGCCTTGAAATCGTCTTCCGGGGCCAAAGCGAGAAGTAAAAGCTCCTCCTCATTGAGGTTGGACCCCATTTGGCTGCGAATATCCTCGATTGACGTCTGAGGCCGCTCCCATTTGCTGAATTCTTTGGTCCTTTTAAGGCTGTGAATTTTATCCATGAGGTTTTCTTCCACCGGTTTTATCTGTTCTCCGTAATGTCCCAGAGCGAATTTGATAATCTCATCAGTAATTGTTTTGTATCGTTCGCCCTGCAAGACGTTGATTGAGGCCTGGGTAACAACGAACTGAGAAAAGGGTGTTACCATAATGGGATATCCCAGTTCTTTGCGTATCAGAACCGTCTCTTCAAGGACCTCATCGAGACGGTGCTCTGCCTCAAGCTGGGCAATCTGACGTTTCAGGTTCGAGATGACACCCCCCGGCACCTGGTGCTCGAACTGATACACGTCATATTCAAGGGGCACGCCTAGGGGTAAACCCTCTGCCTTTGCGATTTCTCTGAAATGCGCGGCAATGGCCTCAAGGGCCTCCCAATCTACCCCAGATGTGTACCCGTGGCGACTGGCATTTTTCAGAAAGGTCTCCGTGGCGGGTTGAGAAGGGCCATTCGCAAGAGGAGAAATAGCGGTATGAAAAGACTTCACAGCGAGCTTCATAGCTTCAAGATAACATAGCGGGGCAAGCCCCGTCGTACAATGTGAATGGAACTCCAGAGGCACGCCGTCAAGATTTTTCTGGATCGCTGGAAAAAGTGTCCTGGTGCGCTCCGGAGTTATTAGGCCTCCAGGATCCTTCAGGTATATTACGTCGGGGTTGAGTTTCACGGCATCCCGTGTCCTTTGCGCATAATATTCGTCAGTATGGACCTCACTGTGGGAATAGACCAAAGGAATGACTGTTTCAAGGCCGACATCCTTTGCATACCGGACTGTTTCGGCCAGATCGCCCATATTATTTGACGCCTCCATGAGTTGGACACGACTGATCCCGTTGGCGGCCAATCGCTCCAACCACGTTCCCATGATGGGACCCATAACGTACCTGAATATGTTCAGACTATTGCCCAACATCATAAAGTTTAATGGAGTGCTTGTAATCACCATGGAAAGGAGTCTAATCCTCTCCCAGGGGTTTTCACGCAAATAACGAACCGCATATTCAAAGTGGCTCGTTGCCGAGGCATCTAGGACCTTGAACCCGGCGCGGTTCATCTGTGGGGCGATCTTATACATCATGGCTGTACTCATTTTCTCGCCCCATTGACTCTGGTTGGCATCTCGATAAGAGGTATCTACTATATTGATTTCGCTCATTGAACTCTCCTTGTATCCGGCAGAACCTTGTCCTCTAACCATCGGGTGTATATTTTTCCCTTTATAAAATCCCGGTGCTTTAAAAGCAATTGATGAAAGGGTATATTGGTTTCGACCCCTGAAACAGTGAATTTTTCAAGTGCGGACTGCATGCACTCAATGGTTCGAACGCGGTCTTCACCAGTTGTGATAAGTTTTGCAATGAGAGAATCATAGTAGGGAGGAATTAAATATCCAGAATAGCAGTGGGTATCAAGACGAATACCCGGGCCCTGAGGCGGTCCCCACTCTTTAATCCTTCCGGGCGATGGTGAAAATCCTATGTATGGTGATTCAGCATTGATACGGCACTCAATCGCATGTCCCTTTAACTTTATATCCTTTTGCGAAAACCCTAATTGCTGATGGTCTGCAATACGGATTTGCTCCTGGACCAGGTCAACCCCGGTTATCTGCTCTGTGACAGGGTGCTCGACCTGAATCCTGGTGTTCATCTCGAGGAAATAGAATCGTCCCTTGTCCTGGTCCAGGATGAATTCGACAGTTCCGGCGCTTTCATAATTGATATGCTTGGCGATGGTCACCGCGGCCTTGCAAATCTCTTTCCGCAGCTCATCGGAAACAACGGGTGAAGGAGCTTCCTCGATCATTTTTTGATAACGACGTTGTACGGAGCAGTCGCGCTCACCCAGATGTATTATATTCCCAAAATGATCGCCCAAAACCTGGACTTCTATATGGCGCGCTTTGGGGATGCAGTGCTCGATATAAAGTGTTCCGTCTCCAAAAGCGGAACGAACTTCGGCGGACAGCGTGTCGAAAACACTCTCCAATTCTTCGGAACTACCGACAATACTCATCCCCCGTCCGCCTCCGCCTGCGGCCGCCTTGAGTAGGACGGGGAAGCCTATCTCCTCGGCGATTATAATCGCATCTCTGACATTTTCGACCTTTTCCGACCCCGGGATCGTTGGGACACCGCAATCTTCAACCATTTTTCGAGCCCAGAGTTTGTTTCCCATTTGACGGATGTTGTCTGATGTCGGACCAATGAACCTGATGCCGTATTTTTCGCAGGCATCAACCAGGTCTGGTTGCTCAGATAGGAAACCATATCCTGGGTGGATGGCGTCTGAACCTGTTCCAAGACAAGCTGTAATTAGGGCATCAATACTCAAATAACTATCCAGAGATCGTGAAGGCCCAATACATAAAGACCTGTCTGCAGATTTAGCAGGCAAACTCTCTCGATCTGCCTCTGATACCGCAGCAACTGATTCTATACCAAGGCCCTTACAGGCATTTATAATTCGAGCGGCAATTTCTCCCCGGTTGGCTATCAGAACTCGCGATATATGCTTCATGCGTTGGAAGACTCCTCTGAACTTTCTTCCGTTTCGATGAGAAAGAGCGTTTGGTTGTACTCTACCATCTCATTGTTTTCGGCGCAGATTTTCACGACACGCCCCTTTACACCTGCCTTCACAGTGTTAAACAACTTCATGACTTCAATCAGGCAAACCGTTTCATCTTCCGTCACTACAGATTCTATCTCAACAAATGGGGGCGCCCCCGGCTTGGGGGCACGATAAAAGATGCCCAACAGGGGTGCTTTAATAGGGATAAGTCTTTCCTCTTCCCGAGGAGTGGCCTCTTTCACTTCAGCTTTTTGAAGATCACCTTCAGACGTTACTGCTTGATCGGGTTTAAACACTTCTGCGCTTTCTGCGGGTGCTATTGTATTGTTTCGAGTTTGTCTCCTCTTAAGTGGTTGTGCTGTCTTCCACGATTGACCAGAAGGATCTATGGAGCCTTTACTGAAAATCAGTTTTATATCGTCTATTTCCAGACTTAATTCGTCAAACTCCGATTCATTAACTAACTCTAAAATTTCAATAATTTCCTTATTATTAGGCGGTATAAATTCACTCTTACGATTCATCCAGTATCCTCCCGTAAAAAAAGATGGCATTAAACTCACTTCATAAAGATCAATGTCTTTCCACTCTACCCTACCTGTCTACCTTACCGGTCGGGTTGCAGGGAAAAAGGATTAATTCAATTTCGCACAATGACGCTCCTCTATAGATATTAGAATCATATGATAAGAACTAAACCGATCAGCAAAACATGGGGAAGCCCGGCCGGTTCCACCCTAGCGCCACATGGGTAGATTTCCCATCCCCTTTTGGCCGCCATTGTATAGGCGTCTATACCAACTGCCTCTACGCTGGTCCTAGCCTTTAGGGAAAAGCGGCATGTCTTTTCCTCCTGAAGGCCGGCGCAGGGCTGATCAGGGCACCAAAAGGACTTGCAGGGGCCCTGACCGAAAGCTAATGCGAATTGATACCCTTCGTAAAAAGCCCTGCTTTCTATTTCAGCGCATATGGTATTTAAAGTGATTTTAGCAGGATTTTTCTTTCCGACCCGCTTCAGAAAATCGGCCCCGACAAAATCTTTGGGGTCCCCCTTTACGCAAAACAGGATTCCATGGGAATATCTTGCAATGAGCTTTCTCATAAAATCAAGATCAGGTGCATGTGGCGGACAGTTAATGTTGTTGCCATAGAACATACATTTGGGGTACATACATTTAGCCCTGACCCTTTCATCGACGATAATCTCATCCGAAGAGACAACCGCGGCATCTGTCGCGCCAAGTTCTATGGCCATACGCTGAAATCCACCGAGATCACTTTCGATTTTCGATGGAGGGGGGGTGATGGTTATCCGCTTGGGTTCTAAGAGGTCCTTGAGGGGTTTCATTTTGGTCTCTAAATCTTATTCTGGCTTTCTTGTATTTCCAGGGTTTCCAGAAGGCTCATTGATGTGGCTACATTCCCGAAATACTTTTTGATATTATTGATTGTTGCATCGTGCTCCCCTTGATCAAATGCACCACAACAATCCTCGATCAGGATGATATTGTAGTCCCGGTTAAACCCGTCCCTGGCTGTCGATTCCACACACACATTCGTCGCAACACCTGTAACGAGTAAATCTTTTATGCCCCTGCTTCTCAGTACGAGATCAAGATCCGTTCCTACAAACCCGCTAAAACGATGCTTAGTGACGATACAGTCACTTTCCTTAGGTTTTATCCTGTAAAATTCACTCCCCCAGTTTCCCGGGGGGCATATGCGCATCTTTTCACCATCTCCCTCCAACCTTGTGAGCCAGGAAGGAGAATCAGTCCAGGCACTATGTTCTGTTTTAATGAAAACTATGGGTAGATTTAATTGACGACATTTTTCGATCAAAACGGAAAGGCTCTCTATTGCCCGCTCAATATGCCCGAGGGCGATCTTCCTGTATTTTGAAAAAATGCCCTCCTTGTGGCAAAAGTCATTTTGGACATCGACCACAACCAATGCCGTCTTAGAGACCTGGAATCCATTCACCTCTAAACTAGTATCGTCTTTTTCAGACATTCGGTTCCCCTCCCTTGTTGATGTTTGCATTTTTGATTTGGAAATCCTATATTCTGAGTGCTGGTTTATCCAGGAAGATCGATTTTTTTAACGAGCCTTCGTGACCGAAATACCATCATATGGGCAGTCTTAAAAGCCCCCTGGCGTTTTTTTCAAATATCATTTTTTTCTCTAATTCATCTATATCCATCTGATTAACAGCATCTATGGTCTGCCTGGCGTATCTCTCGCCGAACTGGCTGTCATATGGAAAGTCCGTCCCGAATAACATTTGGCCTGCACCACAAAATGCACGGGTACACATCAAAGCGGATGTATTTCCATAGATGGCGGTATCATAATAAAAAGACCTTTTAAAATAATCAATGGGGGCTTGAGTCAATCCATTTTTATATTTCGCCCCTCTCTGCATTTCTGCATGGTCATATGCCCCTATGATTCTTTCCTCCAAAAAGGGGATCATTCCACCGGCATGATGTACAATGAAGTTTAGATTCGGGAATTTTTGGAATACACCACTAAACACTAGGCGGGTCATGGCTGCCGCGGTCTCGTAAGGCCAACCAAATACATGGAATATCATGTATTTCGATCTCTTCTCAGTTTTGTAGTCAGCGAAATCCGCAGGCCTCATGGGATGGATCCAAATGGGCAGATTGTACTGAGACATTTTCTCATAGACAGGCATGAATTCCGGGGAATCCAATGGCTTTTCGTTTATGGGCGTATTAATCTGTACGCCCCTGAACTTGAGGTCATTAATAGCCCTGTCCATCTCCTTCAATGCCGCATCTACATTATTCATGGGCAGGCACGCCACAGCTGCTGCAAATCTATCAGGATACTTAAGGACCAGTTCCGCCATGCCGTCGTTGGCCAGTTTCGCAAAATCAGAAGACTTCTCCGAATCGGAAAACTCCTCGACAGCCGGGGCAGTTAATGTCAGCACCTGCATCATTCCGTTAAACTTGTCCATTATTCTAAACCGGTGGTCAAGATCATACATTGTCGGAAGCGTATCAATGACATTTTTTAAATTAAAATTAGTCGCCTTAAATTTATAAAGGGCATTTTTGTATCCTATCGGAAGGATATGTGCTGCGATATCGATAATCATTTTAAAATCTCCTGTCTTAAATGTTTTATCCCCTGCATTGACTCACTCTTTAAAATGAACCTTTTTACAGGGCCATTGGAAACCTGGTTTAGGTTCTATTTATCTCAGCTATCAGCGGGATTACAATTGGGATGTGCTTCGGAGCCCCTACTTGTGAAGCTGGGGAATATTGAGCATATCTCTCGCCTCGACGGGCGAAGCGATTTCACAGCCTAATTCCCTGGCAATGCGTGCGGATCTTGCCACCAATTGAGCGTTGCTATCCGCCAATTGTTCTCTTTTGTAGTAAACGTTGTCTTCAAAACCGACACGCACATGACCACCCAGGAGAATTGATTGTGTGGTTGCGGGTAGTTCATCACTCCCCACGCCCATAACACTAAACATCGCGTCCGGGGGTAGCACTTCCACGAGCTGCATCAAAAGGCGAGGCGAATAGCTCATATAAGCACGGTTGATACGACGCATGCCCATAACAAAACTGAACCAATAGGGTTTTATTAGAAGCCCTTTTTCTATGAGATTATAGGTGTCTTCCATCAAGACAGGGTTAAATACTTCAAGTTCCGGCTTTATCCCTCTGTCTAACATGGCCTGGGCACCAGCCTCAATTTCAGGAAGAGTGGTAATATAAATATCCTCTTTGCCTGCAAATGTGATCATACGAGGGATCGTGATGTCCAGTGACGCCATCTCGGGGTTCATTTCGATCGCTTTAATACGTTTATCACTGGTCAGACGCGGTATGTAATCCGATGCGGTACTGTGTTGGATTATGATGTCGCATTTTTTGTCCCTTATCCGCTGATCGATCTCGCTCAGGATCTCCGGGTCTGAGGTCGGCTTTTTTGTTCCCTTTTCTCTCGCATGGATATGAACGATACTTGCCCCCTCGTTCCAGGCCTCGTAAGCCGATTTTGCGATCTCCTCGGGCTGTAAAGGGAGGTTTGGATTCGCTTCCTTGCCCTGAAATGCTCCAGTGGTGGCAACCGTTATGATCAATTTTTCTGCTGTTCTGAGTTCTTTAATTATTCAGCCTTGCCTTTCCCCTTAGAATGTTTTTGTCTGGATGGCCCGTTTAGAAATGGTTTTCCATGAGGTTATCTTAACCAGTTGAGAAATGTTTGTCCATACTAAACATCGTGAGAAACAAATGTGATTGATATACAACGGGAAAACCCATTTACTCCAGGCTACAAAAAGGGAGTTCTTGTAAACCGTCCTGAATCTTTCCCGGCTCTCCTCTAAGGCCTTCCGGCGTCTTTTCAGCTCGGTGATAGCGGCGATCATGATGTAATACCTGCCCTCAGGCAGACAAGAAGAATAGAGCATCCCCTCCCTCATTGAGCCATCCCCACAAGTGATGCCCTTTTTAGCCTTGACTTATCTGAAAAATAATGTGAAAGATTTAAAAAATCAGAATTCAGGGACCATGTGAATGAAGTGGAAGATGGGATAGCCTCCATCCAGGCCAGGTTAGTGTGTGTTCTTCAAAAAAGGTAGATCCAAGTCCCGAAAGACATGGCAATAAAGAAAGCCAACATTTCCCTGATGAGTCATGTAGCCCTATCGGAAACCTTATGCAATCAGCTATTAAGACTTTTCAGCTTAAAGGAAACCAACATTTGCATTGTTTTCAGGGAATCTATTTATATTTACCACCTAAATTTTCGTTAATTGAAATTCTTCTATTAGCCTCTTTGGGTATCAATATATTATTTTCATTTTTTGGACAGTAGTTTCAATAAACGCTATCTGAGATGTGAGTTAGACCGAATTCAAATGCCTGGTACAATATTTATTTGCTCATTTGAAATTTACAGGCATTATTATGTGCTTTTGTTTGAAACATTAAGAGAACTATTGCCGCACCTCCAAAGGAGTTCCGAGTCGAAACCGTGAGTTTAAGTCCAGGCTTCCTGTGGTGCGTGAATGAGAGTGTATCCCATGGCCAAAAATTCTTTCCTAAAGTCAATCCAGGAACGAATTGTCGAGGAAGCAAGAAAGGTATTTGATGCTCACAGAGAACCGCTAGACGAAACGATGAGCAAGAAGCTCATTATTAATATTGCGCCTTCAGGAAGCTTTGTGGATAAGACGCACAATCCATATCTACCTGTAACGACAGAGGAGGTAGCAAAACAGGTAGCCGATGCCTATGCCGCAGGAGCAGCAATCTGGCATTTTCATCCAAGAGATCCCGATACGGGTTCTATATGTACCCTCATAACGATGAATATATAAAAAATAACGGCGAGGTGGTGAAAGCCGTTGCGGACATCGCTCGTTCTCTCGGCAGGGAAATCGCTACGGCAAGCGAAGCGAGGGAGATACTTGGTTTGCCTCAAATTTCTATATAAAGCGGGATGAAACCAAATCCTGAAAAGGAGAGGAGGTGATAGGAGACTGGAGTGTTCATTGTTTTTCCCATAAATCTATACAAAGGAGGTTGTATTATGAAAAAAGGAATATTTCTCGTGTTGGTCATCGCCTTGTGTTTTTCCATGGTCATCGGCATGCCGCCCATCCTCACCGGCAGCGCCAAAGCAGCCGAGGCGCTGCCAAAAAGAGTGACCATGGCGACCCTTTCCATGGGAACGTTGTATTATGCTCTGGCCAGTGGTTTGGCCAAGGTCGCTTCGGACAATTCCCCGATGACAGTGGTGGTGATGCCGACGTCCGGCACTCAAGCATACTATCCATTTATACACCAGACGGGTCGACCGGAACTCGGACTGGGGGATTTTCATTCCATCTGGCAGGCCTATACTGGCAAAATTGCCCCGGAGCCTGTACCAAAAGGATTTCCTGACAAACGTCCCTATCCCCAGTGTAATCAACTGCGGAACCTGATGAGCGGCAGTCCCTTTTTTGTCAGCTTCCTCGTCCGAGATGATTCGGGAATAACCCGTGTTGAACAGTTGAAAGGAAAACGCGTGGCCTGGGGCTGGTCCGCCTTTATGCCGAACATCAACATCACCCTTGCCTTACTCTATAACGGAGGGCTGACGCTAGATGACATCAAACCGGTA
The DNA here is from genome assembly GCA_964423495.1 of uncultured Desulfobacteraceae bacterium. Classification (GTDB taxonomy): domain Bacteria; phylum Desulfobacterota; class DSM-4660; order Desulfatiglandales; family Desulfatiglandaceae; genus CAYRFN01. The sequence goes on along the minus strand of CAYRFN010000055.1, from coordinate 7,182 downwards.
TCCATTGCAGAAGTCGTCTCCGGTGTTCGCGCCCTTGCAGACGGCCGCATTGATGCCACATCCTGTGCAATAGGCATGGGAGCCACTTCTGAAGCGGACGCACTGGTAGGGGTGCGCTTTCTGTTATTGTCGAATGACCCAAAAGATGTTCAGGCGGCCTTGAGCGCCAGACCGGGCGTTACTTTTCTGCCCTTACCACCCGGACCCGCCGGTATAAAGAAAAAAACCATGCTCATGGCTACACCTATGAATGTTTTGGCCTCGACACATCTTGCTGACAATGTGGCGTATACATTGGTAAAAACCTGGTGGGAGAACTATACGCAATGGCAGTCGATCCACCCCATGCTGAAAGCATGGACAACAAAGCTATTTGTAAGCAAAATCAGCACCATTCCTTACCATGAGGGCGCCATCAAATTTTATAAAGAGAAGGGCGTATGGGGCCCCGAGATGGATCAGGTTCAGAAAAAATTACTAAAGGGGCAGTAATTATGATCAAGGCATCGCCTGATTGCCAATCATAGTCATTTTTCTTGAATAAGCCATCACATCACAAAATACCATTGCGAGGCCCACAGTGTAACCGTCTCATGAGATTGCCATTTCGATCCGTTCCTCGCAATGGCCGTTTTCTTTTGCATCAGCATATGAACTTATTTTTATGGGACAGGTAAATTCGACGGCGACAAATAAGGGACAAGAGGATTCTCAAAAAACCGATGCCCGTTTTCGAAACCTCAGCGGGTGGATGGGACTATATACCAGGCTGTCTTTGACCGTCATGCCGATCATCGGCACCTTCTTTGTACTGGATATCCCTTCCTACCTGGGGTGGTCGATACTTCGCGAGCAATACCTCGGTCTCATTCTGGGGATGGTATTGAGCTGTAGCTTCCTTCTTGTTCCTCCATATTCGAAGGCAGCGAGGGATCGGGTACCATGGTACGATATTATTTTGTCCATACTGGGTCTGATAACCGGACTTTATATTACCATCTTATATCCGAAACTGGTATGGGACATGGCTCTCATAACTCAAGACAGGGTTATTTTGGGTACTATCATCATTGTGCTGATCATCGAGGCCTCACGCCGAACAACAGGCTGGCTTGTCGCCTCGGTTGGCCTGCTGAGCCTCCTCTACCTCCGCTTCACCTGGTTAGTTCCCGGGATGCTCGGCGGGCCCGGAACCCCTTGGAATAGAGTGACCAACTATCTTTATTTAGATACCCATGGCATATGGGGCATCGCTTTGATCGTCGCTGCGGTGATTGTTCTGCCTTTTGTGTTGTTTGGGAATTTGCTCTTTGATATTGGAGGCGGGAAATTTATTACAAATGTGTCTATGGCCCTGTTCGGTCGATTCCGTGGGGGTCCGGCCAAGATAGCCGTGGTAGCATCGAGCCTCTTCGGCACGATCTCGGGGGTCGCTGTTGCCAATGTGGCCACCACGGGCGTCGTCACAATTCCTTTAATGAAGCGGACAGGCTACAGGCCTCATATTGCCGGTGCGATAGAGGCGGTTGCTTCTAATGGCGGACAGATTGCTCCCCCAATTATGGGGGCTACAGCATTCGTCATGGCCGAGTATTTACAGATACCCTATCGAGAAGTAGCTGTTGCTGCCATAATTCCCGCCCTGCTCTATTATGTAGCCGTTTTCTTTCAGGTTGACATGGAAGCGGGAAAGGCAGGACTAAAAGGCCTGCCCAAAGAACAATTACCACCGCTTAAAGAAGTTCTTGGGAAGAGCTACCTGTTTATTATACCGTTTTTTGTGCTAATGTATGGTTTATTTATCAAGGCCTTTTCGCCGGAAAAATCTGCGCTCATTACCGTTATTCCGGTTCTGTTTTTAGGTTTTTTTATTACGTCCGAAACACGGTTTAAATTACAATGGATATCGGACGCGTTATACAAGACCGGCAGGACCATGCTGGAGCTCGGTGCGATTTGTGCGTTGGCCGGAATCGTCATTGGTTCTTTCACCCAATCGGGCGCCGGCTTTTTGGTCTCAGTATATCTGGACCAGATGGCAGGAGGAAACATCTTTCTTTTACTTGTCATCGTTGCCGTGACGAGCATGATCCTGGGAATGGGGATGCCAACAATCTCTGTCTACATATTGTTGGCAGTGCTTCTGGCCCCAGCCTTGGTTCAACTCGGGGTTAACCCCATGGCAGCACATATGTTCATAATGTATTACGGCTGCGTTTCATTGATTACGCCACCAATCTGCGTAGCGGCCTTTGCCGCGGCAGCTATCGCCGGGGCAAACCCCATGCGAACCGGCGTCACTGCTTCTCGCCTGGGAATCATTGCTTATATAGTCCCTTTCCTGTTCATTTATTTCCCTGAGTTGCTGTTCCAGGGTCCTCTGGGCTGGGTCTTGATTGCCACAATCACTGCGATATTTGGTTGCTTCATACTTGCTGCCGCCTTGACCGGATATCTGTTTCAAGAGTTGAGTTCAGTCAAGCGGATATTATTTGCCTTAGCCGGTATTGGCCTCATGATACCTATCAAGGGCCATATGGGGTTTAGTTTAGTCATTAACCTCGCGTCCGCTGTGATCATGTTGTCACTTCTTACTTTTGAGTGGAAGAGGAAAAAGGAGATCGCTAGTATTATGGGAGGGGTCCTTCAATAATTGAGTAATTAATCAGTTAATTCACAGTTCTTCTCTTCGTCACTAAGACCCATGCGACCCTCTAATCTGCTGCAATCCCAGCTGGGATTATGAAGGCATTGCCTATTATATCCCCAGATAATACCGCTTTTTAACGGCTGTTGCCCAAGACTATCAATACTAATAGATCCCCAAATCACAGCCAGCAGCAATTGTTTGCCCCATTTCGTGGCATTGCTTCAGGCTCTCCTTATCCGGGAGTCCGCGCAAGATTAGCGGTTCATAAACTTTTTTAAATGAGTACCCCAAACAGATCCTTTCAATCTGATCACGGGCATTTCGTCCATCGTTTCCAGCACTGATAAAGATGACATACGGTTTCTTGAATATCTCACGTTTTTCTTTCGCAGGCTCGTACGTGCGGTCAAAAAAATCCTTGATCATGCCGGCCATGTATCCAAAATACTCTGGCGATCCAATTGCAATACCGTCGCATAAGATAAGGTCTTCAATCGTGGCATCTTTCGCCTGTTTCAACACTACTTTTGTGTCTTTAACACTGGCTGCACCAGCGGCCACGGCTTCAGCCATCTTCCGCGTATTTCCGCTCTGAGTGTGATATATTACCAGAATACGGGCCATTCTTTTCTACCTATTACGAAAGCATATACTATTTTAACATTAATAAAAAACTTTACGGTCGCATCTTAATTATTAAGTTTTTGAATTGAACAATTTTTTCGAGATATTTAATTAATCGAATTTTTAGCTAAGGGGTATTCCCTGCACATCTTCTGTGTGTTCAATTCCGTAGGAATTACAATCTCTCCTTTTTCATCTTCATCCAACTCGAACCACCATTTATGAGTAGACTCAAGAGGATCCACATAATTGTTTTCGACCAGCCTTTCCTTTTGTTCGTTCACACACATGCGAAGCTCTTCAAGGTCGCCATCCCAGTTGGCGAAATCCTGAGGCTGGCTGTTTGGCCTTGTCCACGGGCAAACTTTCGTGCATCTTCCGCAAACACATCCTTCCTTGTTTAATACGTCAAATTTTGAGCAGATTTCGCTGTTCAGTTTCCAGGTGTAGTATCCGTTGTACAGGATCTGTTCACCATAAGTGATCGCTCCAGAAGGACATTGTTCCGAACAAATCTTACAGCTTGTACAATATTCTTGAAGGCCGAAATCAATGGGACCGTCGATTTCCATTTCAAAATTTGTAAGGACACAGGATGCCTTGAAGTTGGTTCCAAGAAATGGGTTTAACACTATGCCCATCCTGGAAACTTCCCCGATACCGGCTTCAAGAAGTATCTGCGGCATTAATGTCAGATAGGCATTCATATTGGAAGGCTCTGCCATCCATCCTAGTCGCCTTAAATAATTAGCGGTTACCTCGCTCTGAAGTGCAACCCTTTGATATGCCTGAAAACTGGCTCCATCAACTATTTGCTCCCAACCATTTGATGCCCTTATAGTCTTTTCAGACTTCCTGTTAACGAACACTATGGCATATTTATAAGGTGCCTCTATGGGATTGCCGTCGAGATGATGAGTATATACGGCGGACTGTGGAAGTCTTCCTATGCTGACGATATCAGCCCCGAGAAAGTACCCTAAACATTTAATGTGACGGCTCCGCACCCTAGGATCTTCGGGGATGGGCGCCTTTTGGGAAGCAACTTCAATCCGATTGGCCCTTATGGAGTTAATGTGATTTTGCATGTCTACAAGGGCTCCGCCCACAGGATACCTTATGGTCATGCGGAAAAATTCCTCTTGGATTTTTTTCCCGTAGTCACCACGGGCAGACCTGCCGAAAACATTTTCGCGAGGGTCTCTTTTCTCTATAGGGCCGATTATTTTGTTGGTAGGCATGTCCACGCGTTTTAGCAAATGGGTGGGAAAGGGGCCCAATTGTTCGTCATTGTAAAGGATATCCCGGTATTTTAACTTTTGATTAACGTAATCTTTCTTAAAGTCCATGCAATCCTCCACTCTTTTTATTTTAACCAATATCTATCTGCTTGGAAGCTAGTGGCCAAACATTTAGGGTTTACGACTATGAACTTATAGGAGTCTGCTTTGAACCTTGCAAACCCTAAATATTTGTAAAGCGTTCTTCATATTTTAACTTGAAATGTTGATAAAAAGCTGCTTTTTTGAGGTAAAAATGTAGGGGAATCTGACTTATGTGTCAATAATGAACCCACCTCATGATGTTGTAGTCTGTTGTTTTGTGATGAGTTGATGCGTGATAAGCGAAGGAGGTCGATCAAAAGAGTAAGATGATCTTGCCCAGTTTTTGCGGTACTACTTTAATAATTCATCCGGTCGTCGTTCGACTTGGAGGCTCTCGACAAGTTCGACCTGGAGGCCTTTCGGGCCCCTTGGCTATGATGCAGGGCTCCCGGGGCATCTATTCGCGATTGTCTTGGCATATTATACAAATAACATAACCAAATATATCTCAACTTAAAATATTAAGAACGGCCCCTTTTAATGGTCTAGACATGATGAAAAGCTAATATAAATGATAGCAAGAGTCAACGGCAGACTTGACCCCTTTCACTCCATCCCGATTTTTTCTCAATGTCTTTCCTTAGGGCCCTTTTATCGACCTTCTCCGCCTTTGTTAGGGGCATGGCGTCGATGAACTCGATCCGCTCGGGGAGTTGAAGTACGGAGGCTTTCCTCTCTTTCAGGAAGGAAATGATCCGGTCGAAGTTTAGTTCGGCGCCCGGTTTCGGTTGGATATAGGCGCATGCCTTTTCCCCCAGATCCGGATCGGGCATGGGAATCACCGCAACGGTCATCACATCCGGGTGATCGATGATCAATTTTTCAATCTCTGTGGCGCTGATGCTCTCCCCGCCTCGATTGATCATCTCTTTGATCCGGCCGGTGAGGGTCACATAGCCCGTCTCGCTGATCTTGGCTACATCCCCGGTCCTGAAAAAACCCTCTTTATCCAATGCCTCCGCGTTCTCCTTCGGCGCCTTATAATACCCGGTGAAAACGCCGGGACCCTTGATAAGCAGTTCGCCGGGGGTGTTCGGCGGAAGGGTTTGTCTGTTCCCATCCACGACCTTATAGGTGTCATAGGGGCATGTGGGCTTGCCGACGGTATGGTAAATGGTTTCAAGATCATCACCCGATCTGGTGATGCAGGTCATCCCTTCCGTACCCCCATATCCGTTAAAGAAACGGCTTCCGAGCCTCTCCCTGACCCCTTTTATCATATCGGGTAAACTGGCGCCTCCGCCGCAGTGCATTCTTTTCAGCGTACCCACATCATAATTCATCAGCCCCTCAAACTGAACCAGTCTGTTGGCCAGCGTGGGCACCCAAACAATTGATGTGATTTTTTCTCGCTCGATGGTCTGGCAGACATCTTCAGGGTCTACGGAATCCAGAAAAACGGTTTTTCCAAAGGTCAAGAGACTGCCGAGGAGTCCCTTTGTAAATGTCAGATCATGACCAATCGGGCCGGCGAGAAGACAGGTGTCGTAGATGTTCATTTCCCATGCCAGTGCTGCGAATCGGGCCGAACAGATCATACTGTTATGGGTGCGGGGGACCACCTTGGGCAAACCCGTCGTTCCCCCGGTAGGCCCCATGTGAGCGACCTCCATGGGATCCGGTCTTCTTTCGGCCAGCTTATTGAGGTTTTCCCCGGTCGGTTCGTTATCCGCAATGAGTTGTTCCAGGCTTGAAAAGGCGTGGTGTCCTTTCCCCCTGACCAGGACGACTCTCTTTATAAAAGGATTTTCCCTCAATACCTCCTCGACTGTCGGCAAATAATCGGTTTTCTTGTATTTCTCGGGAACGATCCAGGCTGCGGCCCCTGTCAACCGAAAGAGATGATTGATTTCATGTTGACGATACCGGTCGATGAGCAATACAGTGATGGCCCCTATTTTTTGGAGGGCAAAATAGGTGAAGACGAACTCGTTCCAGTTGGGGAGTTGCACCAGCACGCGGTCACGCGGACGGATGCCGAGGCCCATGAGACCCAGGGCCAGCCGGTCGGTCTTCTCTCGGGCCTGGGAAAAGTTCAAACGGCCTTCCTGATCCACAAAGGCCTCCTTGTCCGGATAAATATCCGCAGCCCTGTCGAGGATATCACCGAAGGTCAGTCCCGGCCACCATCGAAGTCTATTGTATTTTTCGGCATCCTCTCTTTTGTAGGGCGTGAAACCCTCAAGAAAAATCGTCATATTTCCTCCTTCTATCGTCCTCTTTATCCCGTATTGCAGCAGAATTCCTGTCCGCGAAAGAACAGGCTATGGGCGGCATGACTAAACTTTGCTTTGTGCCATATAATTTTATGAGAAGACAGCTCCCTGTTTAGAAGAGCATATTTCAGAACCGTAAATCGGGACGTCCTATATTGCCCCTGTCAAGAAAAAAGTAGATAGCGATAAATTGTAGTAAATTCAAAGGGATAAAAATCAGTGTAAAGCGTTCTTCATAATTTAACTTGAAATGTTGAGTCGAGTAGACCGGTTTCTTCCGATGCTACAGGTTGAGGTTTGTTTTCTC
>CAYRFN010000054.1:0-22814 GCA_964423495.1 uncultured Desulfobacteraceae bacterium | reverse complement strand
GCACATAAACTGTCTAAGTACAAACTGAATGTAAATACTTTTGAACGTTACCAATCTTTTAAAAGGAAATGAAGAGATGGCAAGGAATTATGATCTGAGTGGGAAAGTGGCTGTTGTGACCGGAGGTGGCCGAGGGATCGGCAGGGCCGTCGCCCTGGGTCTGGCCGAATGCGGGGCCAAGCTGGTCCTGGCCTCCCGAACCCAGGAAGATCTCGACAAAGTCGCCAATGAAATCAAGGAGAGTGGGGGAGATGCCCTCCCTGTGGCTACTGACTTAATGGTGGGTGAGCAGATCGACGGCCTGGTGGAGGCTACCATAAAGACCCACAATCGTATTGATATCCTTATCAACAACGCTGCAAGGAGTTTCTTAAGACCTCTTATGGAACTGAGAGAGGATGGTTGGGATAAGATCTTCGGCGTCAATTGTAAGGCCGCGTTCCTTCTGAGCCGAGCCGTGGCCAAGATCATGGCCAAACAGGGTGGCGGCAGGATCATCAACATCACAACAGTTGGCGCGGTTCGCGGCGGTGGCGGAATGGGAGTCTATCATGCCAGTAAAGCCGCCCTTTCCATGCTCACCAAGTGCATGGCCGTGGAATGGGCGCCTTTAAACATAAATGTGAATGCCGTGGGCCCCGGTCTGACCAAGACAGCCTTCAGCCAACCCATTTGGGGAAATCCGGAGGTGGAGAGGTTGGTTGCTAAACGGATCCCAAAGGGACGGATCGCCGAACCGGAGGAGATCGTGGGGGCCGTACTCTTTCTCTGCTCGGATGAATCAAATTACATTACGGGAGAATCCATTTATGTTGATGGTGGTAGCCTGGCCAATACATGATAAAGGGATTGTTTCTCCGCCTTGCGCCTTACCTCGATACATACAAATAATCGCGTCGATCAACGAAGCTAAGACATAACCACATGCCTCATTAAGGACAAAAGAAGAGTTAAAACAATGTTTCAGCCCTTTCACAATGTTGTATCCAACGTATCTGAGACAATCTTGGAACAGACGAAGAAATTAAACCGTCCGGTCATCGGGGTAATGCCGGCCTACTTTCCCATGGAATTGATCTATGCAGCCGGAGGATATCCTGTTCAATTGTGGGGTAATAATTTGCCTCTGGGAAAATCGGATGCCTATCTTCAGGCCTACTGCTGCTCTGTGGCTCGATCGGTATTGGAGCTTGAGCTGATAGGGGGTGCAAACATGGTTAAGGCCTACGCCTTTACCTCCTTGTGCGATACATTGATAAACTTAAGAGAGATCTATCGGAGGATTTTTCCCAAGCCAACGGTGGAGCTTTCTATCCCCATCACGAGGACAGAGGAAGCCCGGCATACCTACCTGAAAAGCGTTATTCAGGGTGTGCTTAAGGGACTTGAAGAGATAACCGGAAAAGAAATAACGACCGATTTACTGGCGGAGGCTGCTGACCTTTACGGTCGAACCAGGGAACTTCAGAGGAAGCTCTATGAAATCCGGCAGAGCAATCCGGGCCTGATAAAGAACCATGATTTCTATGTGGCCATTAAAGCCGGTTTCTTTTTGCCCGCCGGCCTTTACAAACAAATGCTTGAAGACCTGCTTGAGGATTTGGACAAACTATCGGGGGTTGAAGATACAGGGCCTAAGCTCCTTCTCTCCGGCCTGGTCTTCGATCCAATTGAGATCTATAAGATACTTGACGACTTAGGGGTCAGTGTTGTTGACGACGATTTTGCCAACGGATGGCGGACCATTTCCAAAACAGACCTCCGGGTCGGGAATCTTGTTGAAGGTATTACGGAATTCCTTTTCAGTCCGGCACCCTGTTGCTGCATATACAACCCCGACAATGATCGCCATCCCTATCTTGTGGACAAGGTAAAAAAGACAAATGCCGATGGGGTCTTGTTCTGGTATATCAAATTCTGCGAGCCCGACGCCTTTGACAGGCCTCAACTCACAAATCGGCTTAAAGAAGAAGGCGTTCCGGCAGCCTTCCTCGACGTAGAGCTTTCCATGTCCAATTTTGATGCTGTTAGGACGAGAATCAGCGCCTTTTGCGAAATTTTAGAGGATTAGAGACATGACGGAATTCAAAGCATTCTCGAAGATGAAGGAGATCATGACCAAATACTACGTGGAGGCCAAGACAACCAAGAAAAAAAAGATCGCCTGGCTTACCAGCGGCGCCCCGGTGGAGTTCCTATTTGCCATGGATGTGATTCCCATTTACCCTGAGAACTATGCGGCCATGTGCGCCGCAAACCATCAATCAGTCGAACTCATGGAGGCGGCTGAGGCGGCAGGCTTTTCTCAGGACATCTGCGCTTACGCCCGGACCGATTTCGGTGCTGACATAACACAGGGTGGACCGGTGAGGGGACTGCCCGCCCCGCATTTCCTTATTTGTTCCACCAATATTTGTAAGACGGTGATCAAATGGTATGAGGTTGTGGCCCGGAAATACGATGTACCACTTTTTATCGTTGATACCCCCTTCCTCCACGACGGTCTTACAAGGGAGCTGATTGAGTATACAACCACTCAGTTCAAAGACCTGGAGAAATTTCTTGCTGATTTTCTTGGCCGGCCCTTTGATCGTGATCGCTTGATGGATGTCATGGTACTCAGCGGGGAGGCCGCCGAATGGTGGAAAAAGATGCTTTATCTCGGCAAAACCATCCCCTCTCCATTCAATAGTCTGGATACATTTATTCATCTTGGACCAATTGTCACCCTTCGGGGAACGAAAGAATGCGTTGATTATTACAAGCTGTTTTATGATGAGGTGGCTGAGCGGGCCGAAAAAAAGATCGGCTCCATTCCAGAAGAGCAATACCGCCTTTTGTGGGACAACCTGCCGGTGTGGTTTAAAATGAGGCGACTGGAGAAATTTTTTGAGGAAAAGAAGTGCACGATTGTGTCAACGACCTATGCCAACAGCTGGGGTGGATACGGCAATATTCAAGATGAAACGATACGGGATCCCTATGAACGGATTGCCGCCTCCTATCTGAACCCTTACATAAATTGGGGCTTTGAACATCGGATCAACTATCTATCTCAGTTGGTTGATGAATTCTCGCTTACCGGTTTTATCATGCACTCAAACCGTTCCTGTAAGCCTTACTCTGTAGGCATGTATCACATGCAGAAGGAACTGAGCGAACTTACGGGCAAACCGGGGGTTGTTATCGAGGCAGACCAAAACGACCCAAGGGTCTATTCTGACGCCCAGGTAGAAACCAGGCTTGAAGCCTTTATCGAGTCCATGGATACAATATGATGCGATACTATGCAGGAATTGATGTAGGTTCGCTTACTGCCGAGGCAGTCTTGATTGACGAGGCAGGAAAAATTGCGGCTATGACCATTCTGCCTACAGGCAACAATTCCCAAAAGGCCGGTACGAAGGCATTAATGGCAGCGTTGAGCCAGGCAGGACTGGATGAGGCGAACATAACCCATATTTTTTCCACGGGATACTCAAGAGAAAGGGTGAAGGAAGCCCAAAACTCAAAGACCGAGATTTCCTGCCATGCTAAGGGGGCCTTCTATTTTTTCCCACATGTAGGGACAGTCATTGACATCGGAGGTCAGGATTCAAAGGCGGTTCAGGTGGGAGGGGGAGGTCGCGTCATTAACTTTGCCATGAATGATAAATGTGCAGCTGGTACCGGCCGCTTCTTGGAAGTCATGGCAAGTACACTCCAAATCCCTTTAGACAAAATGGGCGACCTGGCCCTTCAGTCGAAGGAAGAACTTACCATTTCATCCATTTGCACTGTTTTTGCCGAAAGCGAGGTTGTGAGCCTTATCAGCCAAGGTAAACTGCCGGCTGACATTGCCCTCGCTGTGAGCCGGTCCATTGCACGCCGCACAGCCGGTCTGGCTGCGCGGGTAGGCGTGTCCGATACCGTGGTGATGACCGGTGGAGTAGCCAAAAACAGTGCTGTCGTCAAACTGCTTTCCGAGAATCTTGGACACCAGATTGAGTTGCCCGAGGAGCCTCAAATTATCGGGGCTCTCGGAGCAGCCCTTTTTGCAAGGGAAGCCAGGGATAGGTGACATAGCATTGAATAATTTCAGTAAACCCAAGTAGTTGGTAAGTATACTTCAAGTAAAATATCTAAAAAAAAGAACATATCAATTTTATGCCTTTTTCCATGAAAGGGCCCATAAAAACGGACGTGACCCTCCCTTTGATCATGGCACGTCTGGAGACTTGCCTAAGACAAGGACGGGAGATCGTCGAGATTCCAGAGAAGGCATTTTGATAGGGAAGGGGAGTTAAAATTTCCCCCTTATCCGAGCCATAGGAATCAGGCATAGCCAAAAGACTGTAATCACGCCCAAAGGGTGGCTGTTGACCAATAAGAGGTATTTTTCTTGACTTCCCCTTTATTTTCAATATAATTTCAAATAATTAACCTATCAACGCTGAACCTCTGAACCCATCTTTTAGAGGTCCCCATGGCGCAACACATCAAATTCTGCTTAGCCATCTCCTGACAGGAGCTATTCTTCCTGTTGGGAGTAAGACCTTCATTGCAGATCTGTACACCCGGAGCCTTTTTGATCACGTACATGTGAAATGGGAATGAAACTTCTAAGATTTGATTACGTATGTATGCAATTGATTCAAGTAACCACAAATCAACGCTATCATAATAATATATGGTAAGTTTTCTACCTATCCTAAAAATGTTATTTGCCATTGAAGGAATAAAAAGGAGTTTAAAATGGACATAGTTGAGAGAATTATTGAAGAACTTAAGTCAATACCGGAGTCGGCTCAGACTGAGGTGCTGGATTTTGTAGAGTATCTGAAATCCAAAAAAAGACGAAAAGAGGAAGATTCCGAATGGTCACGTTTTTCATTAGATTCTTCTATGCGGGGGATTGAAGAGGAACCGAGTCCCTATGGTATTAAAGATATCAAGGAGAAATTTGCATGATCCGGGAAGGGCAAATTGTTCTGTTTCTGTTTCCTTATGCAGATCATAAAGAGGGAAAACTACGTCCAGCATTAGTTATTCGGCAACTTCCGGGATCTTATGATGACTGGCTTATTTGCATGATCTCAACACAACTATCCCATGGAGTTTCTTCATTTGATGAAATTATATCTGAGGAAGATAGTGATTTTACCAGGTCCGGATTGAAATTCGCCAGCGTCATTCGCATTGGTCGATTGGCCGTTGTACATAAAACCATTTTGGTAGGTGCCATTGGCGAGATTAGCATTGATCGTTTGACTCGAATTAAGAATAGATTGTCTGATTGGTTAATTGACAAATAATATTCATTACCCTGAGGTATTTTTCTTGACTTCCCCTTTATTTTCAATATAATTTCATACAGTTAACCTCTCAACGCTGAACCTCTGAACCCATCTTTTAGAGGTCCCCATGGCGCAACGCATCAAATTCTGCTTATCCATATCAAAACAGGCAGAGGACCACGGGCGTAAGCCCGTGGGTATCTACCTATATCTTGTTTTTCATGATCAGAAAGAATATATTATATTGGATATTGAAAGCAAGCAAATTTGCCTGTTTATCCGTTCAATATCAGGATATCAGGCAAAATTGCCTTATACGTAAATGTTGGGAGGCTTAGATGTCAGGCGGAATAAATAGGGCAAAGTTAAGGGCATTTCTTGCCGGGTTGGAGATGGAAAAGAATGATATTGATAGTTTAATGGAAAAATCTCCAAATGATTTAAGAAAGGTCTCTTTTGCCATTGTAGGAGGCTTACTGAAAGCCTCCCAAGGCAATGCAGCGGACGGGAAATGTCAAGGCGTTTGTCCACGTTGTGGATTAGATTTGGAAGTGACAACCAATGAGAGGGGTAGGAAGTTTATATCCCGCCGCTGATCTCAACGTTATCTTTCAAGAGAAATCATATGGCATATATTGAATACAACGCAAATAAGAATGCGATATCTATCATTAAGATGCCTCACAGGTTTCGAGAGCACTTAAGTTCAATACCAAGCTCCTACCCAACAATAAATTTAATTAAAAAAGATAGTGAAACCAAGGGAGTGGAAGTAGAAAATTTTCTTTCTGACATAGAACTGCAAGGTTTTAGAGGCGAAGAATTGTTCAAGGAAATGTTGGAAAAAAATAAAATTCCATCCCTTTACATAGGCCAAGGTCCATCTGGTATCGAGTACTCAGATGTACTTAAAAACCATATGAAATCTAATCGCCCGGACTTCCTTGTAAATTTCCCTGATCTTGGAAGCCTTTTTTTTGATGTAAAGTGCCGAAAAAAATTTGGCATTAGAAACAATCATGATAGTAAATATTTCTGTTTATATAGAGGCGAAGCGGAGGCGTTGATTAAATTACAGGAACAATTATTAACTCCAGTGTGGGTTGCTTTTCTGGATGCAAACTTATTAGAAGGTGAAACTAAAAACCTCTATAAGTTTCACTTATTGCCCATCTCGCTATTTAAAAAGTTTCAAGAAGGACTCAATAAGCTTCTTGGTCAATACAAGTCAGACCTTATATGTGTCTATCGAATCCCAGATTCATTATTAACAAGAATACATGGAGAACTGTTGTTTAAGGTTAAATATCATTCTATTCCAGAAGAAATATTAACGAAAATGGGCAGTCTTCACAAAGATATTATCCAAACGATAGAAGAAGAAATTAAACAACTTATTAGAAGAGAAACAATATTGAAATCTCATCTTTTTGAAGAAATTTTTAAAGTTCTTCCTTTTGCCTTTAGGTTAGAGGTTGAAACAATTTTAACTAAACTAATCGACGAAAAAAGCATTCACTACGAGGCACGACAACCTCTCGAAATTATTAAGTAAAAAAAGATAACCTTAAAGGATAGAGACCGATCCTGCTAAGGTCGGACTCTATCAGTTGTTCAAGAAGCCCGGTCGAGATACTTGGTATAGGGTAATGATTTGATATTTGGTAAGGGAGTAGTCTCTGGAATCTGGAAAAACCGAGGTGTCGAAGGATAGTCAGCTAAGGAAGTGTTTAAAATCAGCTTTGATTTTACTTAAAAATCTGTTTTTTATAGCATCCGAAGGCTGATTCACGTTTATTAAGGAATCGAAATGCGAAATGGGGTCGGGCCGTGATAAGGATATAATATATTTGGATAAAGGTTGAAAATATGGTCTTAAATAGGCCCTATATTGCCATTTTTGATGCTAAAAAACGCCATATAGGTCATGTGTAATGGCTAGGGCAAAGAGGCATTTTATCCCCGGTTATATTTGGCATATTACACACCGGTGTCACAAAAAGGAATTCCTCCTAAAGTTTGCAAAAGACAGACGCCGTTGGATTCAATGGCTCTTTGAAGCAAAGAATAAGATAGCCTGGTCTGACCCCAATAACTAATTGAAGAATGTGGCAGAAGATTTAGGGATCCACAGCCATGTTGAACTTTATCAAGGGGGAGGATTGTCATGGGTATTTATTGGCTACGCCTGATTGTAGCGTCATTACTCATTGTTTTGTTTACCTTGCCCGCCCGGGCACAGAACCTATGGAAAATCTATAGGGAAAACGAACAAGTAAAACTGATTTTGGAAACCCGTAGGGTTTGGGATATAGAAAATCTGTTTATTAATAAATCTGCCCTGATTAAACGACTCCAGTTGAAGCATGCTCATACTATGGAACCAATGTTTCCAGGTGCACCTTCAAAAGAGGAGGCAGCTAAGACATACGGATTCCAACCAAGGTATGACTTGCGCAGTTTTTATATTCTGGGAATATCGCCTAATGAGGTAATGTTGAAAGAATACAAGTCGCCTTTTGATTTAGCTGATAGGCTACGAAATTATTCCTCCGAGTGGGGCGAACTTGCCATGAAAAGTATTGAACCTGATTTGCCTTTGTTCGCTTACCCAACAGTCTCAACCCAATCAAGCTCCAACTGTCCTAAAAAAGAGAATTCCCCGGTCGATCGTGCTTGGTCCCTTAGGAATATGAGAGTTCCTCAAGCATGGCAGCTTTCTAAAAAGATGGGCTGCCCTCCTGAAGGCTTGGGAGAGAAGATCGGGCACCCGGATACAGGCTACAGCGATCATACTGACTTGGATACAGTTGCTCTGAAGAAAGAAAAGGAAAACAACTTCATTGAAAAGAACAGGCTACCAGAAGACCCATTGAAGCCATCTCCAACTAAAACAAAACAGCCGGGTCATGGCACGGCTACAGGCAGTATGATCATAAGCCGGGGAGGTGTGACACCCTCTCCTCCAGAAAACACAGAAGGAGGAACAAAAGATCCTGGAAAGGTCACAGGCGTAGCTCGCATGGCTGAGCTAGTTCCCTACCGGGCGATCAAATCTGTGGCTAGATTCACTTATGGAAATGTAGAAAAGGCAATTTATAAGGCAGTGAACGATGGATGCTCAGTGATCTCCCTCAGCCTTGGGGGAACAGGCCACAGCGCACTCAACGCCGCGTTGGAATACGCCATCGGAAACAACGTAATCGTGGTTGCTGCTGCTGGTAATTTTTCTTGGTGGCCCGTTGTTTATCCAGCGCGCTATCCTTATTGCATCGGCGTTGCTGCAACCCGTTTTGATGATAAACCATGGGAAAGCTCGGCTCACGGAATTGAAGTCACTGTAAGTGCTCCTGGGGAATCGGTTTGGAGAGCCTTGCGCTCCAAGCCGAACGAAAGCACAAAACAGGTTGAGCCAAGCTGCGGCACATCGTATTCCACTGCCAACGTGGCAGGGGTGGCCGCCCTTTGGCTTGCGCATCATAAAAGACATGAGCTAATAAAGCAGTTTAATGGCGATACCAAGCTGCAGTTCGTCTTTAAAAGACTTCTTCAGCATACAGCAAGGTGCCCCGAAGGATGGAATCATCAAGAATACGGATCGGGAATTGTCGATGCTAAGAAATTGCTGATGACAAACCCAAATGAGATTCGGAAATGCGAAATGCGAAATGGGGTCGGGCCGTGATAAGGATATGATATATTTGGATAAAGGTTGAAAATATGGTCTTAAATAGGCCCTATATTGCCATTTTTGATGCTAAAAAACGCCATATAGGTCATGTGTAATGGCTAGGGCAAAGAGGCATTTTATCCCCGGTTATATTTGGCACATCACGCATCGTTGCCATAAAAGGGAATTCTTGCTCAAATTTGCAAGGGACCGCCGCCGTTGGCTTTACTGGCTTTATCAGGCCAGGAGACGGTACGGGTTAACCATCCTGAACTATACGGTAACATCCAATCATATCCACTTAATAGTTTCAGATGATAGAGATAGGGGTGTTATTCCAAAATCAATCAAATTGGTAGCAGGCCGAACGGGGCAGGAATATAATCAAAGAAAGAACCGTAAAGGTGCGTTCTGGGAGGATAGATATCACGCTACTGCGGTTGAGGAAGGGGAGCATCTTTTAAGGTGCATGGTTTACATTGATTTGAATATGATAAGGGCTGGGGTAATAAATCATCCTACTATGTGGCCATTTTGTGGTTACAATGAAATCCAGAAACCCAGGAAGAAAAATGTTTTGATCAATTATGAAAAACTGAGAAAATTAATCGGTATTGAATCGTATGATTCGATGAGGGTTCATTATAAAGGGTGGATAGAGGAATACCTGGGAAGCCAGGAAGCCGGCCATGATGATAAATAGACCAGTAGTATCGCTGTAGGAAGCAAAGGCTTTGTTGAGAACTTGAAATCGGTTTTGATTGGCTCGGTCAGCGGCAGAAAGGTCAAGGAAACCTGTGAAGGTTACCAACTTCGAGAGCCTTCGGTGCCCTATAAGGTCAATTTTGACGCCAAAAATGACGATATAGGCCCTGAAAACCGGCATTTTTGGGATATTATTGTTGATTAATCAATAGGTTATCACGGCCCGACCCCAAAGCAACAAAGCACAAAGCACACAAAGCACAAAGCAAGACTCGTTAGGTCAATGAAACAAACATGTTTAGTTAAATGGGGGAGATAAACATGAAGTCAGTTATTACGTTACTTGTATTCATCCTTTCCATCAGTACAACCCCGCTTCAGGCTGCTGAAAAAGTTGGGGTGCTACTGATGCACGGGAAATGGGGCACATCGTTGCCGAAATCGCCAATTGGCAAACTCACTAATTCTCTTGAGAGAAAAGGGTTTCTTGTGTTAGCCCCGGATATGCCATGGTCACGAGAGCGTGGGTATGACAAGACTTTTGAGGAATCCATGACTGAAATTGATGAAAAAGTTGAAGAATTAAGAAAGAAAGGGGCTACGAAAATTGTGGTCGGAGGACACAGTATGGGTGCGAATGCCGCATTAGGTTATGGTGCGAGACGTGACGGGCTTTCCGGCATCCTTGCCATTGCCCCTGGGCACATACCAGAGGTAAATGGATTCCAAAATAAAATAGACAATGATTGGAAACGCGCTAAGGAAATGGTGGAGTCTGGCAACGGTGACCAAAAAGAGAAATTCAATGATTTAAACCAAGGGAAAAAACGCAAGAAAAAGATGAGAGCAGAGGTTTACTTAAGTTGGTTTGATCCAAACGGACCGGCCGTGATGCCAGTCAATGCTGCCAACCTAAAATCTGGAACTTCATTGTTGTGGATAATTGGGGAAAAAGATCGCATGTATGATAGGGGCAAAGACTATGCCTTTAGCAAGGCCCCATCAAATACAAAGAATGCCTATATCGTTGTAAAGGGTGGCCACAAAGTGACCCCTCAAAAAGGAGAGTCAGAGATTATTAATTGGCTAAATAATCTGTAAATGATTGAACAGTCGGGAACATAGGTAACAGAAAAGTCCAGGTACATAGGTTACACTTTTCTACGAAAATATCTTCCTCTTTGATCCATTATTAACATGATTCTCTCATCAAAACGACCAAGCCATATAGGCCCATAATATACTTCCCAAAAGTGGGACAATCCTTTAAAAATTCAATAACTTTTGATCGCGCTATGATTTATTAACTCAAGTTTCGCACCCCTTTATAGCCGAAAAAGCTATTTGACATGACCTAAAATGTGGATTACTATAGCTATAAATATCCACATTTTGGAGGTATGATATGAGAACAATTCAGATGACCCTCGATGATGATCTTGTCAAAGCGGTTGACCGCGTTTCGAAACAACTACACACAAGTCGTTCTGCATTCACAAGAAAGGCACTTCGTGAGGCGCTTTCCCGCTACAGCCTTGAACAACTGGAGCGCAAGCACCGCCAAGGGTACGAATGGCTCCCAGTTGCAGCCGATGAGTTTTCTGTTTGGGAAACTGAGCAAGCTTGGGGTGACGAATGAAGCACGGCGAAATACGTTGGTACAAATTCGTACGACCAGATAAAAAGAGGCCAGTTCTTATCCTTACACGAGATTCCGTGTTGGAATATCTTGGAGAAGTAACCATTGCACCCATTACAAGTACTGTCCGTAATATACCGTCCGAGGTGTTTCTCTCGAAAGCCGATGGCATGCCCCGGGATTGCGCTGTCAACTGCGACCACTTGCAGACTGTTTTGAAGGGAAAAATCGGAACATTGATCACAGCCTTGCCTCCGTCAAAGATGGTTGATGTTGGGCGAGCAATTCGCTTTGCTCTCGATATATGAGACAAGATATGAGGGTACGTATCGTAAAAATAGGTAATTCTCAAGGAATCCGTATTCCAAAAACGCTACTTGAGCAAACTGGAATTATGGATGACGTTGAGCTTGATGTAGAGAAAGATAAAATTATTATTCGTCCTATCTTAAATCCAAGGATCGGTTGGGATAAAGCTTTCGAAACAATGGCTGATAAAGGTGATGACGCGCTGATAAACGGAAATGAGAACATTTCACATTCTTGGGATGAAGAAGAATGGAAATGGTAATCAACCGATTCGATGTGTGTTTGATAAATCTTGACCTCACCGTTGGTTCTGAAATTCAAAAAACCAGACCTTGTTTGGTTATTTCGCCTGATGACCTGATGAAATGAACCGGCATATTCGAACCGTCATAATAGCCCCAATGACTACAGCCGGAAAGGACTAGCCCACGCGAATAAAATGCAAATTTAAAAAGAAAACAGGGTAAATCATTTTAGATCAAATAAGAACAATAGATAAAACACGGTTGATAAAAAAGCTCGGCAAAATCGATCCGGAAACTCAGATAGAGGTTATTTCCGTTTTACAGAGACTATTTGTATTTTAAACCTGCCCGACCTTTCAGTTCACCTGACAGGTGTTTCGTTGTGCTTCACGCCACCAGGTGACTTCATCGATGTTGCCGGACGCTTCGCGCCGGCAACATCGCCCTGCGGATATCATCCCCTTGCTGTTCGGCGCGAAGCGCCTCACATCAAGCGGATTCACCTGACAGCGTCTGTCCATAAACCCTTCGGGTTTATTCCCAGACTTGCAGGTGATCCGCAGGGCGTTGGGCGGTCTGATACGTACAACGTGTCTGACTGCACATTGAAGGAGCGGGGTAATGAGTGACTACAAGATCGAGATAGAGATATATGAGGGCAAAGGCGGTCATCTGCGCAAAGACGGAGACACTATCATCTATCCCGATGTCGTCAAAGAAGGAATATGTGCCTGGATGTATCGTGGAGATGGGGAACAGAGTTACGAAGTTGGCCGCAGGTTCTCGTATCCCGAAGATGCTAATATACTGTGTCCATGGTTATTAGACAGCCTTCGTGGCATCATTGAAGCGTTAAGTACAGGAAAGACCTTGGGGTGGGATTATAAAGATACTCCCTATCAGAAGGTCATTGATTCCGAGGGAATAACCACTGAGTATGTCCGTTGTATCGACCCCACGTCTTCGGGAATTGTGGCGAAAGTAATCAGAACAAAGCTGTAACAATGAGGTTGCGTAAGAAGGCTTTAAGCCTCATTTTCTCCCTTTCCCGGGGGACAAACTAAAGTCTAATGTCGTAATCTTTTAGTTTCTTGTAAAATGTAGATCGATGAATACCAAGGAGAAAGGCCGCTTTTCGTTTGTTCCCTCTCGTTTCTTCTAAGGTTTTAAGAATTAATCCTTTTTCTTTCTCTTGCACCCCTTTTTTGAAAATTGATAAAGAAGAATCGTCGTTTGATGAGAACGAGAATTTGGGAACCGAAGGGCCAATGAGTTCAGGGGGTAAACTGCTCATTGGAATCTCTTTTCCCTCCCATTGCTTTAGGCATGCCCGCTCCAGAAAATTGATAAGTTCTCGCACATTTCCTGGCCAATCATAAGTCATAAAAGAAAAAAGAGCATGCTTAGTCAGTCTTTTGAATCTGGTCTCAAACCGGTCATTGATGGTTTTCAAAAATTGATTGACATAAACCGGAATGTCTTCCCTTCTCTCCCTGAGAGGCGGGATGCTGATAATCGTCTTTGCCACACGGAAATAAAAATCTTCTCGGAATTTACCCTCCTTCATAAGAGTTTTCAAATCTGTATTTGTGGCCGCAATTAGTCGGAAGTTCACCTTATTGGGCCTTCCACTTCCCAACCTCTCCACTTCCTTCTCTTGAAGGACATTTAAGAGCTTTGTCTGGATGGAAAGGGGTAAAGAACTGATCTCATCCAAGAAAAAGGTCCCCCCATCGGCAATTTCAAACTTCCCAGGCTTTCCATTGGAGATAGCCCCTGTGAAAGAGCCCCTTTCATAACCGAAGAGTTCTGATTCCACCAGTTCGAAAGGGATGGCCGAAGAGTTCACACGGACAAAAGGTTTTTTCGGATTGTGAAAATTGTGAATCGCCTGTGCGAAAAGTTCTTTTCCTGTTCCACTTTCCCCCGCGATCAAAACGTCCGCATCTGTCATGGCCACTTTCTTTGCTATATCCACTGCTTCTTTTAAGGCGGAGCTTATTCCAAGGATGTTATCAAACGTATAGAATGCAGAATGGTGGGATCTGTATTTTTCCTGTAGGGATTTTACCTTTATTTTGAGGCGATGCATTTTCCTGCTCATCTGCTCTGCCCCGTCTAAAGAATCAAAAAATATGAGGCGGCCAATAGCGCCGATCATTTCGCCCTCTTGGATTAAAGGATATGCTGAACCGATCCTCCGTATACCATTTAAGTTGAAGATTTTCCCTACGCGTGGAACCTCAGTCTTTAAAACCGTGGGGAGGAGCGACTCCGGGACGATGTCGGTGATCAACTTACCCTTGGATATACCTTCAGGGACATTGAGAAACTTTTCCGATCCTCTATCGATGAAAGCCACTTTACCTTCCTTATTTACTATAATAAGGCTTTCATAAGGATTCCGGAGGAAAAATCTTATTGCCCGGAGGATGATGGGGGAAAATCCATACTTCCCCAATACGTCTTTCAAAACGGTCAAGAATTCGTTCTCTATTTCTCCCATTTTTTTCCTCCGTCATATAACATTTTTCGGACATGTCCTCAAGACATGTACATAATCTAATCACTTGAACATAGCACATTGAGGAAAAGTTGTCTATTTAATAGTTTTTTACTATGGCACGGGAATTGCTCTAAATTTTTGCGTAACCAGATTATAAAATAGCTTTTAAGGATTACAGATTTTTTTATTTTTAGGGTTCTTTTGAGAATGAGAGTGAATTTTGGCAAATATTAATCAGGAAATCAATCGGGACCTTGAGGTGAGAACCATCGGGAGAAGGTATTATGATATGGCAGGGCGCTGGTATAAATGGAAGGCACGGGATTAGGAGATATATTTTTAAGCAACCAATTATTCGGAAATTAAGCAGGAGGAGGAAAAATGGGAAGATATGCAGGTCGTTTTGTTGTGGACACGCACGTTCATGTGCAGAGAGCCTCGCTCAAGTTTAAGGAGCGTGGAATAAAGCCCTCAATCAAGGAGATGTATTCTCAGGTAGCAGAGGTTACCTGGTGGGATAATTCCGCAAGGTGTCTCTATGATATGGAACGCTATGGAATTGATGCTTGCATTATTATGTGTGGTGGATTGGCCAGGGGTATGGATAGTGATTTAGATGTTAAAATAGCAGAGCAGCACCCGGGTAGGTTCGCGGTATTATGTTATCCTACCACCTTCCTTAAGAAGTGCTCTCGTGGGGAGGTAAAGTGGAGCATTGAAGGGGCATTAAAAGAGACAGAGCAGAGGCTGAAAACAGGCAAGTACAAGGGCATCGGCCAGGGCTTACCTATAACGGAGAGCTGGGCCTTTGAATGGCTATGGGCAACAAAAGAAGAAAAGAAGAAGGCCGAGTTCCTCACAGAGGCGGAGGCGTTAGATAGGTATCGAATGTTCTACGATCTTGCCGAGAAGTACGAGGTGGTAGTGGCGGGGGCACCGCATGAGGAGAAGATACTCGACCAACTTCTCGCCGAGTACCCCGAAGTGCCTACTGTGATGCAGCTCGTTGGGCGACACGAAGGTGGAGATTTGCAAGTATTATGTAACATTGCAACACGTCACAAAAACTTGTATTTGGAGATGGGTCAAGCTCCGGCTGAGATATATGAGATTCCGCTTTCTGACCCGAACATTGGTCCATCCCAAATAGTTCATGGCACGGATTGGGGCGCCAGTCATCATGTCTATTCTCAGCCAGGTCGGGGGCTCCGCGGTGGGTCTTACACGAGTTGCGTGGACTGGATCCGGAAATGGGGGCCGCCTCCCTATCAGACCGACTATTGGGGTTGGTCTCTTCATCAAATCGATAGGCTAAGAGATACACTGACCCAGGATGAGATCAACCTCATCTTGGGAGGAAATGCGGCCAGAATTTTCAAACTTGATGTGCCTTACACAAGGCTGTTTCCAGAAGAAGGTAGACCTGACCTGTGGGGAGTATAACTCAGATTAAGATATTACTTATGAAACAGGGCAGCAAATCCTTAAATGCATAAAGGAGTTTATAATCATGCGAACATTGATACAAGAGAATAGACTGAAAACAGATGTACTAATAATTGGTGGCGGTTTAGCCGGGTGCTTTGCAGCCATGAAGGCAATGGAGAACGGAGTCAAGGTCACCTTGGTTGAGAAGGGTCATGTAGCACATAGTGGTTCGAACGCTTCCGGAATCGATCACTTCCCTTATTGCTATATCCCTGAGGTTCATGGCCCCTTAGGATACAAGATCGAGGACTTTGTTAAGAATGAAACTCTCATCGCAACTGGCGTGATCAACCAAGAACTATGTGAGATGATGTGGAGGGATTCCTACGATCGGCTCCTTGACCTGGAAAAGACGGGTATAAAAATTCGTTTTGAGAAAATCTTTCCCTGGAACTTTGGTTTCGAACCTGGAGACTACCCTGATGACCCTAAATTCAGGATAGTGCCCTGGCGCGGCTTTAAGATTCCAGCTGCTCTAAATATTGAAGGGCGCTTCATAAAAGCTAAACTGAATTCGAGGCTTATTGAGTTAGGCGTTAATGTCCTCCACTATCACGACACTCAAGATCTTTTGGTACATGATGGCTCTGTAGTTGGAGCCATAGGCTTTAACATGAAGACAGGCGACTTTTTTGTGATTGAAGCAAAAGCAATTGTGCTTGCAACAGGATCTCTTTCGCGGTTATTTTCACAACCGGTTATGTTTAATCACTTAGTTCCTCCGAACCAAACAGCTGAAGGTCAGACCATGGCCCTCAGGGCAGGGGCTGAACTCGCGGTTATGGAACAATATCCCTGGTTAGGCATGAGAGTTCAATTAGGTGCACAAAGGTTGAAAAATTGGGTTCGCTCTTCGCCGGCAACTCCGAGCGGCTACCCAGCCGGTAGGATTGTTAATGCAGAGGGTGAAGTGATGCCCAGTAAGGACAGGGACTTTGATCAATCAATCGACCAGGAGACTATAAAGAAACAGTTTGAATGGGTAAAAACATCCATTCGTGAGAAAAAAACGCCATTTTATTGGGATGCTACTGCTGCGACAGATGAGGAGAGAAGTTATGCTGAATGGTCTTGTGCTGAAGAAGGAGGGGGTATAGAACTGTTCAGACATTTGAAGCAGGAATTGAACACTGATTTATCAACCCATCAGATTGAGCTTGGAAAACCGAGATTATACGAACCAGGCCAGGCAATGGGCTTCTCACTAACCTCCCCAAGCGGTCTCATCATCAATGAAAAGACCGAGACCACCTTGAAGGCTTTATATGCAGCGGGTGAAGTAGCTTATGGACAACATTTTCCTTCATCACCTTGGGCTTTTGTGACCGGTGCTCGTGCCGGTCATAATGCTGCTGAGTATGCTCTAAGAGTTCCTGAATCAGAGGTTGATGAAAAGCAGGTTGAGATAAAAAAGGAGCGAATTTACGCCCCATTCATGGCTTATGAGGGTGTGACATGGCAAGAATTGAATCTTGGAATAAGTAACATAATGGGAAGCTATTTCTTTGGTGCATCCCCTAATTCTATAAAAATGGGATTACAATATATTGAGGATTTAAAGAAACAGAAGCCCCAAGCAGATAATCCCCACGAGTTAATGCGGTGCATGGAGACATTAAGTCTATTAGTCGTTTCAGAAATCTTTCTTAGGGCTTCATTATCCCCAAGGAAACCTGATGAATGGAGGATACTGAAGCAGATAAAAAGGAAAATGAGTTTTACTACAAGTCCAATAAAGTACAAATATCCGCAATCTAACTAAAATATAAAACAAATCTAAGGAGCTTACGCTATGTCTCATGGACCTATAATTAAAAAAGAAATTTGTAACGGTTGCAATAAATGCGTGGATGGTTGTCCAATGGACATGATCTTTCCTGCAGAGAAGATGGGAGACCCCCCAACGATACGGTACCCTGATGAATGCTGGTATTGTGGAAGTTGTGTTCTTGTATGTCCCACACAGCCTCCAGCCATAGATCTGGTTCATCCGCTCAATATGAGGTTAGCCCTAAAGCGGATTAAATAACATCTGTTAGCACCATATTCACTCAATAAAGGAGGAAAGATGACGGGAGCGAAGTCTATATACGAGGAGAAGATTTGGCTAAAATTCTTTCCACCCGGGGTTCCGGCTATTATTGACATCCCGGTGAAATCATTGGGTGAAGAATTCGATGAAGCGACGGAAAAATGGAAAAATAAAACGGCTATAATCTTTTATGGGGCAAAAATAAGCTATAAAGAGTTAAAGGAGAAGGTTGACAGATTTGCCACTGCCTTATATGGGATAGGAGTCAGGAAAGGGGACAGGATAGGATTCTTACTGCTCAATTCCCCAGAACACGTCGTAGCTTTTTATGGGGCTGCCAAGATAGGAGCCATCGTAACCTCGATCAGTCCGGTTTATGTTTCCTCCGAAATTAAGCATCAGCTGGAAGATAGCGGTGCTGAGCACATTGTCTGCCAGGATATACTCTATGAAGGCATCAAAGAAACAGGTATGAGGTTTAAAAATGTTATATTGACTAATATTGCAGAATCCCTACCGAAGATAAAGAGATTTATGGGGAAAAGCATACTTCGAAAGGTATATCAAAAAATGGCGGCGCCCCCTCCTGAGGTCATGATGCAAGAAGGCTTCCATCAATTTCAAGAGTTGGTCAAGAGATATCCGCCATCCCCGCCAAAAGTTGAGATATATCCCGAGGAAGACGTCGCAGCTCTCCCCTACACCGGTGGAACAACTGGCCGGCCAAGGGGCGTTATGACAACTCACTACAATATGATAGCCAGTTTGACACAGTACCGGGCTTTCCAGCCCTTCTTTCAGGATGGCAAGGAGGTCGTAATTGGCTATATGCCTTTCTATCACGCTGCGGGCCAGGCGACAGTGTTGGTGAGCGGAATACTGCAAGGCTTTACTTCGGTGATAATTACTACCCCTGATCTTGACACTATTTTGGACGCAATTACCACTCATAAAGCGAGTAGTTTCGGAGGTGCACCGACTATATTTGAAATGCTTAAAGATTATGAGAAAACTCGTAGAGTAAAATGGAGCAGTTTGAAACTGATCCACTCTGCTGCTGACGCTCTTCATGAGATCACCGCTAGGGATTGGAAGGCGCGGACGGGCACTGCCCTCCAT
Organism: uncultured Desulfobacteraceae bacterium; assembly: GCA_964423495.1. GTDB lineage: Bacteria > Desulfobacterota > DSM-4660 > Desulfatiglandales > Desulfatiglandaceae > CAYRFN01. Next base: position 3,825 of record CAYRFN010000054.1, on the reverse strand, counting down.
GACGTATATGGCGAGACTGAAGTCACTGGCCTGGCTGCTGGAACGCCGCGGGGAAAAGTGAAGATCGGCTCCGTTGGCGTCCCTCTACCTAGTACTATGATGGGAGTAGCTGATCCAGATAAGGACGAGTTCATTCCGCTAGGAGAGCTAGGGGAAGTAGTGGTCAATGGGCCACAGGTAACGCCAGGCTACTGGAATAATCCCGAGGCAACACAAGAGTGTGTAGCTAATATAAATGACATAAAATGGTGGCGAACTGGCGATCTGGGAAAGATGGATGAAGACGGTTATTTTTACCTTTACGACAGAAAGCGGGACCTCATTAAATACAAGGGTCTACGGGTCCACGCCCGAGAGGTGGAAGAAGTCTTAAAAACGCATCCCCAAATCAAGGCGGCAGGAGTTATCGGGGTGCGCGATATCAAGGTGGGAGAGGAAGTCAAAGCGTTTATAGTTCTGCAGCCTGATGCCCGGGGGAAAATATCAGAAGAGGAAATCATCCAATTTTGCCGGGGAAAACTATCCGCTTACAAAATTCCCCGAGTCATAGAATTTGTCGGTGAAATCCCGAAGACGGACGTGGGCAAGGTGTCCCGTAGGGAGCTAAGGGAATTGGAGGAAACTTAGGATGGGTGTTCCCTTTTTAGAGGTTGAAAATTTAACCAAGTACTTTGGAGGCCTAAAAGCAATTGACAGGGTCGCCTTTCAGGTTACGCGAGACGAGATAGTTGGTTTGATAGGTCCGAATGGCGCAGGGAAAACAACGCTTATACGCCTTATGTGCGGCATATTAAAACCTACTTCGGGGACAGTAACATTTAAAGGTGCGGACACTACAAATCGAAAGACTTCGGAAATCATCAATATGGGGATGGCACTCACTTTCCAAATTGTGAAGCCGTTTCGTGGGTTGCCAGTTATGGCTAATGTCTTGGTAGCCTCCCTCTCTCCCAGGACGAGGAGGAAAGGAGAATGGGTCAAAACAGCGGAGGCAAGAGCGCGAGATGCACTGGAGTTCTGTGGCATCCTTGACTTTGCTCTTGAGCCAGCTTCTATCTTATCCCACGGGGATCTAAAGCGTTTGGAGTTGGCCAGAGCCATTGCTACTGAACCCGAACTCCTTCTCCTTGATGAGCCTTTTGGCGGGTTGAATCCGGCTGAAACGACCCTCATCGCCAAATCTCTAAAGAGGCTACATAAAGGAGGCCGCTTCGGGAGATTACATAGCGAGGGCCCAGCAATGATCATTGTAGACCATAAATTAGCTGATCTGATGAAAATTGTAGATCGAGTTATTGTGATGAACTTTGGCCAAATAATTGCTATTGGCACACCTGAGGAAATAGCGAAGAACCGAGAGGTGATTGAAGCTTACGCGGGTAAAGGGGTGGTTAGACTTGTCTCTTGAAGTAAAGGATCTCACTGTTATTTATGATAGGGCAATGTTACTAAATGAGGTATGTTTTTATGTAAATGACGGGGAGTTGGTTAGCATTGTCGGCCCAAATGGTGCGGGGAAAACTACTATTCTTCGAACTATTACTGGGTTAGTAAGATGGGAAAGGGAGACATTTAAGGGAACAATTGTCGGAAGAATAACCATTAAAGGCAGTGTAAAATTTAACGGCGAGGAGGTGATTAATTTACGTGCTCATGAAATAGCAAGAAAGGGATTTATCATATGTCCGGAGAGAGGAAGATTGTTTCGAGAGATGACGGTGTTAGAGAATTTAAGAACTGGTGCCTACTTATGTAAAGATGGCCGATTAATAAAAGAAAATTTAGAGAAGGTCTATTACCTATTTCCAATTTTGAAAGAAAGAGAAAATCAGATAGCAGGAACATTATCCGGTGGCGAACGCACTATGGTCTCTATTGGCCGAGCATTAATGTGTCAAGCTAAGTTTCTGTTGATTGATGAACCCTCAACCGGGCTTACCCCCAACCTAAAAGATGATTTATTTTCTCGCATAAGGGATGTTCATGGTATGGGGCTTACCATTCTTCTGGTGGAGCAGGATGTTAGTTTTGCTTTCGATTTATCTAATCGGAATTACGTTCTCTCTAATGGAAGAATAATTACTGAAGGTACAGCATCAGAGTTGCTACGGAACGAAGTTATCAGAAAGACCTATCTGGGTTTGTGATCGCGAACATAAGAGAAAATAGTAAAAATAATAAGGAGGTGTAATATGTTAAGAAACCAAAAAGCGAAATGGGTGCAGATTTGTTGGGTCGTTCCGGTGTTATTAATACTGGGACTGAGTGCACACCCAGTAGAAGGAGTTGAGCAAACAATTAAAATTGGGGTTCTCGGTCCAATGAAATTCAAAACGGGAGAGATGTTTTGGAACGCGGCTTCACTGGCAGCGGAAGAGATAAACGAAGCTGGTGGCATATTGGTTGGGAAAACCAGGAGGCCAATAGAGTTAATTCGGGTCGATACAAATGAGCTTCTTAGCGTCCCCGATGCAGTGATGGCAACGGAAAGGGTAATCACGGTTGACAAGGCCGACATCCTGATTGGCGTCCAGAGGACAGAGGCGTCATTGGCTATACAGGATGTTGCCATGGACTATAAAAAGGTCTTCATCAATACTATCGCTAATCATCCCGACTTAAGTGAAAGGGTAGCCAAGGATTATGATAGGTATAAGTACTATTTTAGGCTCTGGCTTCCAATCACTTTTCACAGTGCCTTTGTCAATTGTGCTGTTACCGAAGTAGCCGCCGATGCGATAAGAAAGGAGCTAGGAATTAAGACGCCGAAGGTAGCGATATTGGCGGAAAAGGTAGCCCATGCAGATCTTGTTGTCCAAGTTTCTCAGGAATTACTTCCCAAAAACGGCATGGAGATAGTCGGTGTCTGGAGACCTTCCCAGATCGCCAAGGATGTCACCGCTGAATTGAGCGCCATAAAAGGTGCCGGGGCTCACATAATTCAGACTACAACCAGTGGTCCGGTAGGGATTGCCTTTTCTAAGACACTGGCGGAAATGAAGCTGCCAGTGGCTGCAACGGGGTGGAATGTAGATGCAATGGACCCACGTTTCTGGAAGGTCACTGGCGGGAAAGGAGAATATGAGGCAACCTGGAGTGGCTTGGGTCGTGTGAAAATAACGGATAAAACTATCCCTTTCTGGGATAAGTATTATGCGAGGTATACGTCAAATACCGCTGCTGACTATGACGCGCTATATGTGCTAAAGGTTGCTATCGAAAAGGCAGGCACTCTTGACCCCGATGCCCTCGTCGTCCAATTGGAAAAGACAGATTACATTGGAGCCCTGGGGAGGATGGTGTTTTCGAAGAGGGGCACCCCTTATCCTCATAACATAACCTTCGGGCCGGGATATGCAACTGGCGTTGGAGTTCAATGGATAGACGGAAAGCAAGTGGTTTTCTGGCCTCATGGTCGTACCACGCTGGGCGATGAAACATGGGTAGGTGTGAGGTATGAAGGCACCAAAAGCTATGTATTGCCGCCATGGATGAAAGAATACTGGAAGGGTAAAAAATGATACGTACTCAGCTTTTTGAAAGTGATGTTTAGGTTTCAGCTATCTGTTTTGGGTTTATCTCAGTAATTTCCGGTTAAGTTTTTGCATATAGTGAATTTGGAAATTGTAAATTGTGACCTTTACTACAGTGCTGACACATTTGTTCCATCACGGTCTCTTTCTTTTGGTTTTTATTTGGTCACTCTAACCATAGAAAGAGATCGTGATTTAATCAAATCTTAGACCATGCGAACATTTTTGAACGTTACCAATTCATTATGGCAGTAAATCGCAAGGAGTATATAGGTAATAAGGCCACCAAGCA
>CAYRFN010000053.1:0-23163 GCA_964423495.1 uncultured Desulfobacteraceae bacterium | reverse complement strand
TCAATAATTCAATATCTCAACTTTTAGATTTCCTCTAACCTGTGATATCTTGCCAGCGGCACAGGTAAATGGGCGTCCGCCTGGTTTCCATATATCCAAATCATATCATACACCTGCATGGTAGGCGTTTTTCTTTCTTAACCTTAAAAAAGCAAAAAAGGAAACCGCATTACCTTAAGGCCTTAAACCATAAATTTTGATACTAAAAAATAGACATAAGAAGAACCGTATTCTCAATATAAATGATTCTTTCCTTACCCTGTCAGCATAAGGAAGTTCGAGGCGGGAATAACAAAACAGTTTCCTGGAAAGGCTTCGACTTTTTTGGCCTTGTTAGCTATCTGGAACAGGGGAATGTTCAATTTTTTGCTGAAAAATCTCCCCGATTTGCTTATGATTGCGTCGCTTTCTTTCGCCTCGAAAAGGGCGACAGGCTCATTGTCTTTCACCAGGACAAAATCAACCTCGCGTTTTTCCTTATCCCTGATGTAATAAACTTCAAAGTTCCCCAATCCGACCTCTGTGAACCTAACCGCCATCCTGAGAAGATTCACAGCAAGAAAGTTCTCAAATCGAGACCCAGTATCGGAAAGCAACGACCATTCGAAGAAATACAGCTTTTTCTCTTTTATGATTGACCGTTTAATGTCTCTGTGCCATGGCGCGATTGTAAACACCAGATACACACCGTTCAATACTTCAATCCAATTTGTGATGGTCTTATGAGATACGTTTAGGACATCAACAAGTGAAGGTATGCTCAGGTTAGAGCCAACTTTCGTAGGCAGGATTTCCATCATTGTCTCAAGTCCTCTTATGTCCTGGACCCGTGAAAAATCGCGCACTTCTTCCTTTGTAAGGAGTGCTTTGTAATCATTTTGCCACCTTCGGTGAAATCTGTCCGAACATTTTAAGAACGGTTCCGGGAAACCCCCAAACCTCAGGAGTTGTTCAAGTCCCTCAATTGCAGCTTTTATGTCCGCTTCTCTTGCGAGTTGGGCCAGGTATTCGCCATCGGCGAGAGGGCGGCCGTCCTGAAGGATATAAGAAAAATCTCCCACGACTTCCGGAAGTCCGAGTGGAAACATCTGGTAGGAAAAGTAACGTCCTACCAGAGAATCACCTGATTTTCGCACAAAACCCAGACGGGCAGATCCTGTAACAAGAAGCCTCATTCTTTCTCGATTTGTATCATAAAGTCCTTTCAATATATCTCTCCAAGCCGTATGTTTGTGTATCTCATCGAATACAAGAGGAACGGGCTTGTTCTTAATTTTTTCGTCAATAATATTACGAAAATAGAGAGGGTTTTTTTTGTATTCTATCATGACCGAAAGGTCATCCCAGTTGAAGTACACATCCTCAAACCCGGTAGATTCAAGCCACATCCTTGCGAACGTGGTTTTTCCAACTTGACGTGGACCAGTTAGAAAAATCATCTTATTGGCATTCATTTCAGCATCAAATATGTATTTGCCTACCAGTCTTTCCATGATGACCATTTTGCATATATATCCAAAATAGTCAAGACTTTTTTGGATTGTTATCCAAAATAGTCGAGGCTATTTTAGGCCCTCGGGACGGACTCCCTTCGGCTCCGCTCAGGATAAACCCTTCGATAAAACTCAGGGTAAACTCACAAACTGTTTTTTATCTTTTGGCGAGATTTAGAGAGTTTTTTTAACTTGGTCAAGTCGCCAGACACCAGGGCTTCTTTTTTCGCACTGGTCCAATGTTTAATTTGGGTTTCATGTTTTCTGGCCTCGGAAAATGTTATGAATTCCTCTGAATAAACGAGAGCGACAGGGGGATCTAATTTGGTAGTTCGACAGGCTTTACCTGCAAGATGGGCTTTGTAGCGTTCTTCCAGATTCTTTGTTGCTCCAGGGTAAAGGGCCCCGGAACGGAGTCGGAGGATATAGAACCAAGCTGGCATAGGCTTTACTCTAATGAAAGATAGGCCCTTCGACAAGACCTTCGCTATGCTCAGGTCAGCTCAGGGCCATTCGATGCGAAAAGTTCTATTTATTCAGAAAGTTATTGGCCATAGGCCATGAGTAAGAAAAGGGTGTCATTTCATGATGGTCACCCTTTTCGCATCGAATGGCTCCCCGGGACGGACTCGAACCGCCGACCAAGTGGTTAACAGCCACCCGCTCTACCAACTGAGCTACCGGGGAATATGGTATTTTTAAGGATAAGTAAATTGGACGAAAATGTCTAACAAAATTGTATTTGCCAGTCAATAAAATATTTAAACAGATTTCATCTGTATATTAATTTGTATTGCCTTGACACAGGGAAATATTCGCAATATTTACATAACCTATTCTCTTTGATCAAAAGATATAGGGATTTTCTCAATGAAACAGATTGTTTTGGGAACGGCCGGACATATCGACCATGGTAAGACTTCGCTTGTAAAGGCCCTTACCGGAATTAATACTGACCGCCTCAAGGAAGAAAAGGAGCGAGGTATTACCATTGAGCTTGGTTTTGCCCACTTGGTTTTGCCCAGCGGTCAGCACCTTGGAATAGTTGATGTGCCTGGACATGAGAAGTTTGTAAAAAATATGGTGGCAGGCGCCACCGGCATTGATTTAGTGGCAATTGTGATCGCAGCTGATGAAGGAATTATGCCCCAGACAAGGGAACACTTAGAGATCTGCGAACTCCTACAGATCAAGCATGGCCTGGTTGTTTTGACCAAGATCGACATGGTAGAACCTGACTGGCTCGACTTAGTAAGGGAAGATATCATTGAATATCTCTCCGAGACATTTTTGGCAGGGGCACCGATCGTTGAAGTATCATCAGTGACCGGCGAAGGCCTAAAGAAGCTGGTCCAGGTCCTTGATAATTTAGTCCAGCAGATCCCAGAGAGGGGAGCAGGGCACCTGTTTAGGCTTCCAGCCGACCGGGTGTTTACAATGAAGGGTTTTGGCACGGTAATTACGGGGACTACTGTCTCGGGCAAGATCCACACTGGCGATGATGTTACTATCTACCCCCAGGGTATTAACTCGAAGATCAGGGGTATTCAGGTGCATAATAGGGAGGTCAACGAGGTGCGTGCTGGCCTGAGGACTGCCATTAACCTTAAAGGACTTGAAAAGACAATGGTTCAAAGGGGAAATGTCCTTGCCACAAAAGACTCCCTCAGGCTTACATACATGGTGGATGTGGTTCTTGATCTCCTTCCCAGTGCCCCTCGCAAACTTAAGAACAGGGCCAAGGTGCGTTTTCATACCGGTACTTCGGAGATCATCTCCACGGTGGTTCTTTTGGACAGGGATGAGTTGGATCAAGGGGAAACCTGTTATGCCCAGATCAGACTTGACGAGCCAACTACGGTGCTTAAGCATGATCGTTACGTGCTAAGGAGTTATTCCCCTGTGCGTACCATAGGGGGTGGAGAGATCCTGAATGCATTACCGAAGAAAAAGAAGCGCTTTTCTAACACCGCACTTTCCGAAATGAAGCTGCTCCAAACAGGGGAACCTAACGAAGTCATTGAACTGTTTGTGTCTTCTGGTCGCTTCCAGGGTGTAGACCATGAAGGATTGCCTTTTTTGACAAACATGAGCAAAAAGAGGCTCGATGAGGAACTTGAGACGCTAAAGGCTCAAAAACGGGTTATTCAATATGATACGGAACGCGGTATCCTGATTCATAAAAAATATTTAAAAAAGGCCAGAGACGAGATTGTCGACACTATTACTCAATATCACAAACAATTTCCGCTAAAAGTGGGCCTTATAAAAGAGGAGTTGCGTTCAAGGACAATAGGCGCTAATATCCTAAAGCTTTTCAACTATCTTGTGAATGAGCTTGCCCAACAAGGTGTTATTGTACAGGAAAAAGAGGTTGTTCGCCTGAAGGATCATCATGTTACCCTTGCACAGGACCAAGAAGATACCCGAAAGAAACTGGAAGAGATCTATCTTAAGAGCGGGCTCCAACCACCCTACTTCAAGGAATTGAAAGACGAGTTCCCAGGGAACACGGGGCCAGAGGTGCTGGGGGTCACCGTGAAGGAAGGGATTCTCTTGAAGGTCAAGGAAGACCTCTACTTCCACCACAAGGTGATCAAGGAGTTACAGGAGAGGCTCATTGATTTCTTGAAGAAGAACGGCGAAATCACCGCGCCCCAGTTCAAAGAGATGACCGGTGTTTCAAGGAAATATGCTATCCCTCTATTGGAGTATTATGACTCAGCTCAGGTTACGGTAAGGGTCGGGGATAGTCGGGTTCTGAGAAAAAATAGTGGGCGAAAGGGAAGTCTATAAAAACTGATGGCTGAAGGCTTAAGAAAAATGTATATCACTTTCGAACCTGTAAACTCATGGAGAGGAAATGAAAAATAGATACCTATTATGGCTATGGGAAAAATGGGCTGAGAAATGCGTCAAGAATCTGAAGGAACATGGGTTTGATGCCTACTTTATGGTTACTGCCGAAGATGCAAGGAAGCATGTTCTGGATATGGTTTCAGGCTATGAGTCTTATGGCTTCGGTGGATCGGAAACGACCCGATCATTGGGGCTTGTTGATGACTTAAAGGCCAAGGGGAGGATCGTTTATGATCATTGGCAAGAGGGGCTTACCCCGGAAGAGGATCTGGACTACCGCCTCAAGATGGGACGATGCGACTGTTTTTTTTGCAGTGCCAATGCCGTTGCCCTTACCGGTGAAGTGATCAATGTTGACGGCGTGGGGAATCGGACCAATGCTATGATCTTTGGACCCAAAAAGGTCATTATAATCGCCGGAATGAACAAGGTGACTCCTGACCTTGAATCGGCACTTAATAGGGTTCGGGAGGTCGCCGGTCCCATGAGGGCCAAAAGCCTCGGGATGGATACGCCCTGTGCGAAAACTGGCATATGTAACGATTGCAATTCCCCCCAGAGGATATGCAGGATTACAACCATCCTTCACCGAAAACCCCTGATGACTGATATATCCGTGGTCTTGGTGAATCAGGTCTTGGGGTTTTGATCTTTATCTTCAAAAAATGCTTGAGAAGATATCCTGATAAATCCTAAGCACCTTTTCCCCAAAACAGACAAAGACCACTCTTTCCAGTGTTTCCGTGGTTTCAAGAAATCCCTTGGTTTCTCTCAAGGCTATTTCTGTTGCCCGATTCAATGGAAATCTATAGGCACCTGTACTGATAGATGGAAAGGCTATGGTCTTAACGCCCAATTCCATGGCGGCAAGGAAACAATTCTTGTAACAATTTGCCAGTAGAGTATCTTCGTTTCTATTTCCCCCGGTCCAAATAGGCCCTACCGTATGGATTACCCACTTTGCCGGCAACCGATAGCCCTTGCTCACCCTGGCCTCGCCGGTAGGACAACCCCCAATTTTTCTGGTCTCCTCCAGAAGCTCGTGACCTGCCGCCCTGTGTATGGCGCCGTCCACGCCCCCTCCTCCTAAAAGGGATGTGTTGGCGGCATTGACTATGGCGTCCACCTCCTGCTTGGTGATGTCTCCTTCAATTATCTTTACTTTCTCTTTCATAGAACAGCTCCTTTGGAAGGACATGGGGCTCTCTTTTAAGAAACCGACTAGGCAGGAACTCCGACCTGAGCATTCCTGCAAACTAAGGCGGGCGGGGGAGGACCCCATGCTCTGCCTTTCTGTTCCTAATCTATGGTTAATATACAGGGGCGTTCCATGAGCTTTGTAATATTTTTAATGCGGCATTTTAAAATAGATCCCAGCAGCCATTTATGTACTATTTTAAAAGAACTAAAAAGTTACAATGAAATAAAAAATGGGAGGAAATGCCTTGTTAGCATTATACCCTCCCAATGTATTAAAAACTGAAAAATTGCGACCTCTATACGGTCGCACTTTTCCATTTCGCAGACTTAAATATCTTGCCTCCCTTGGCGACTACGAGGCATTCACACTTGGGAATAGTATCGATAAATCGGGTGCCGACGATAGGATTCATTACAAATACGCTTGTTGAGAGGGCATCTGCATCCATCGCTGTTTTGGCCAATACAGACACACTGGCGCTGAAATCAGGGGATAGTCCTGTCACAGGGTTCACAATATGGTGAAACATCTTTTCTCGGTCAAAATATGCCTCATAGTTTCCGGAAGTGGCGATGGCACCATTAGTCATGTGGACGATGTCAGGATATTGTTCCTTTTTCTGGGGATCCTGGATGGCCACGCTCCAAGGTTTTTTATCTTTTCTTACACCCATGGTTCTAATATCTCCACCAGCATTAATCAGGAAATTATTCATTTTGTGATCAACAAGAATTTTCGAGGCCCTGTCCACGATATAGCCTTTTGCAATACCGTCTAAGGTGATTCCCATACCAGGCCTTCTAAAACGGAGGGTGCGTCCATAAAGTTCAATTTTTTCCGAACCAACCAGCTTGAGGGCCTTTCTTAAATCCTTCTCGGCAGGCCGTTTTGTCCTCCCTTCAGCAAAGCTTGCTTTAAAAAGATCGACTACAGGTTTGACGGAGATATCAAAGGCCCCATTGCTCAAACGATGATAATCCAGTGCGCTTGCAACCACCTTCTCCATTTCGGGCGGAACGTCTTTCAAGAATCCTTCTTTGTTGAGCTGTGCAACCGCTGAAGCACTATCAAAACGGTTCATCAATCGTGTCAAACGATCTATCTCTTCAAAGGCCAAGGCTATTGCCTCTTGTGCCTTATCCTTTGACGAATGAATAATAGTCATGGAGACAATGGTGCCCATGGCCAACTTAGTCTTTGAGATCTTATACATATTGCGGTTGAATTTAACCGCTTCGGCCGAGTCAGGTAGGATACTGGCAGAGGCCAGACCTAAACCAAGCACGCCAGAGAGTTTCAAGAAAGATCTTCTGTTCATTGCCCCATGTTTGTTTGATAAATGGTTCGTCTTTTCCATGCTATTCCTCCATTATTAATGCTTAAAACCGTCACGTTCGGGATCGAGAACTGCCTAACCCGAAGATTTTATACTTTAAGCCACAGCCTCCTTCTTTTTTTGTACAACATTTTTGCTCAAGATGAAATGCCGAAAGATATTGCGTGGGCATTTTTCTATACAGACCTCCTTACATTCCGGACCATACTCAATGCATCTTGTGTAGTCAATCTGAACTATATTATCCTTTAAAGTGATAGCTTCGGCAGGGCATTGTTTGACACACATATTGCATGAGATACAACCAACCTCGCACGTCTGTTTTACAGCCTTGCCGGGATCTTTGGTGCTGCATGGGACCCAGACTCTTGCAATTTTAGGAATCATCTCGATTATATTCTTTGGACATGTACGGACACAGGTCCCGCACCCAACACACAGCTCAGGATCAACCACCGGGAAACTATCTATCATGGTAATAGCGTCAAAAGGACATGTCTCGTAACATTCGCCTAAGCCTATGCAGGCGTACTGACATGAAAAATATCCACCAAAGGCGAGATTCGCACCTGTGCATGTATCGTAACCTATATAATTGTGCTTGTTTTGGACTTGGCCTTCGATTCTGGAACAGCGGACGCTGGCCATCATATCTTCGACAGCAGCCATCTTCTTTCCTGATATCTCTGCAACTATTTCGGCCACTTCAGTTTTACCAGGAAAACAGAGATTTGGTGGAACTTCAGGATCACTAACTACCGCTTCAGCATATGCTTCGCACCCTGCGAAGCCACAGCCACCTCACTGCGCACCGGCCAATGATTCCAATACTTCCCCAACCTTTGGATTGATCTCAACGGCAAACTTGTGGGCGGCAAGTGCAAGTCCTATCCCAAAGATAAGCCCTATGCAGCCCAAAACAACCAGGCCGAGAATAGCCAAATTTATCAATGCCGGATCCATTAACATTCCTTCCTAATCAAAAGATAACCATGCCTGAAAAACCCATAAAGGCCAATGCAAATAGTCCAGCTACAATAAAGGCGATCGGCAGACCCCTGTACGTAGGAGGCACATTGGATATCTCTAACCTTTCACGCACACAGGACATTAAAAAGAGAGCAATTAGAAATCCTAAACCTGCCCCAGCAGCAAGCATCAGGCTTTCCCATGCATTATATTCGTTGTCTGCAAGAATTAACGGGGTTGCTAAGATGATGCAATTTGCAATAACCAGAACCAGGTACACGCCGAATGCCTTGAATAAGGCGGGATTGATTTTTCTCAATATGGTGTCTACTGCCTGAACAGATAGAGAGACGAGACCGATAAAGACCACAATCTGTAAAAAATCAAGCCGAAAAGGTTTCAAGACAAATTGGTAAAGGAACCATGACATCATAGAGGCGAGGATAATGACGATTGTAAAGGTTATTCCCATCCCGATTGCGGTCGTCTTCTTCTGGGATGTCCCAAAAAACACACACAGCCCCAGATATTTTGTAAACACAAAATTGCCGATTATCATCGCTCCGATCAGGATGGAAAAAAGATATCCAAAATAGAGCTTCTTCACTGTAGCAATTGCCGTTCCTTGGGTCCTCCCTTCCGATAGGATCTCTTTAATTGACAAGATATGGGGCTGCCGTTGATTCAGGTCGTCTTCAAAGCTTAGGATGACTGTCCTTTTATCGGGCGTAAGTATTATACCGGTAATATTTAGAAGAATATCCGGGTCCGGTTTTTCATAGGCAGCATAGTTGCCAGCGTCTTTGGCCCAGGATTCATCAACAGGTCCAGCAAAGGTAATCAGAATATTGTTGGTTCCTTTGAATTTCACTTTTTTTATAAAACGGTGTTCCTGGGCGCAGCCGGACAAGAACATTCCGCATATGAGGAGCATGCATGCGAATAAGAAATATTGCCTGTGGTCTTTCATAACTCTTTGCTCTTTTTCTGTTTCATCCTTTTAAGAAATAGCTCCATATAGTTGAATATGGCCATCATAAACCCGACACAAAAGAATCCTGCTGCAGGAAGAATAAAGAAAAGGAGTGGCCGAAAGCCTAAGATATCGTGCCCAAAAAGCGTACCAGCCCCCAAGAGTTCCCGAATAAAACCAAGTGTCATCATTCCAAACATGAACCCTAATCCCATACCCAAGCCGTCCCAAAAAGAGGGGATGATGGAATTCTTTGCAGCAAACATCTCCAAACGCATTGTGATGATGGCAAATGCTACGATCAGTTTGACAAAGATGCCCATTGCTTTATAGGCCTCCGGCATATAGGCGGCCAGGACCAGATCAATGACTGTGACCCATGTGGCTATTGTAAGTGTATAGGTTGGGATGCGAATACGAGGGTGGATGTAATTTTTTATGGCTGCTATGGTACAACTGGAAAAAACCTGCACAAAAAGGACAGCGACCCCGAGAAGAAGGCCATTCATGACTGTAGTGCTTATCCCCACTGCAGGACACATAGAAAGGGCCAAACGGAAGATCGGATTTTCAGCTAATATTCCGTTTAGGAGCAATTGTGTGTTTGTCTTTTTTGTAACTGGCAATATATTTCTCCTTTTAGCCACGCAGCTCTTTTAAAAAGCAACCGGAACCTCTTGACTTCTAATCACTCTATCTAATATCCCCACACGGTATGAAAATTTCTTGATCATGTTCTTAACACCAGTGGTTACAGCCTTGCTTGATATGGTTGCGCCAGTAAGGGCATAGATATCCTGGTCTTGATAATTACTTCGTATTTTTTCAATTTCCTCTTCGGAAAAGACTCCCTGTTTCTGCTTTCCAGTTTCCAAGTATTTTTTATAGTCTTCGGGAAGAGGTTTCTTGACTACTTTGAGATCTTTTACCTTCTTGAAGGTTTTGTCTTTAAACTGGTTTTTAAAATATTCCTGTTCTATTTCGCCGCCAAGCCCTGGGTCTTCCTCATGCTCCATGATCTCCAGGCCAAGGATCTTGAAGTCTGGATCTACCGCCAACATTACAGTTATAAATGTCTTAAAACCCGGAAATTCACCGGGAAGCAAATAGGCCAGTCTCTTTTCCCCTAATTTGGCAATAACCGTAGAATCTACATAGGTAAAACATTTGGGCGGTTTTAAGATATCTTTTAAGGCCGCAGCACGATCCGGTTCTTCAATGGCCTCCTCGGGTGAGATGTTGGTTTCATGCAGTCCAACAAATTTGCCCTTAAGATCAATTGTTAACAGTCCATAGGCAATTTCTCTCCCCTTTTGTATGGGTATCATATACCCCAAGTATCTTGCTTCACCATCTTCAATAATGTAGCGGTAAATATTATAGAGCAAGAGGTCTGAGGGGATAGGTTTGGCCTTGCTATATCCAAGCAAACTTAGCATAGTTTCTTGGACATTGAGGTGTTCATTGTGTTTTTTTGCCTTGTCGGTTTGAGTAAAGACTGCTCCCATGAAAAAGGCAGCAATCAGACACGAGATTGTCAAGCCAATAGTGATCCTTATGATCTGCTTCATTTTATAGCACCTTTTTCAGGGGCAAAACGCTTGGGCCTAAACCATCCATCCAAGGCGGGATTAATACTATTCATCAATAGAATGGCATAACAGACCCCCTCCGGGTATCCGCCCTTCAACCGAATCAGAACAGTTAGTGCGCCGACACCGGTCCCGAAAATGAGCTTGGCTGTCTTCTGGGCCGGAGAGGTGACGTAATCAGTGGCCATAAAAAAAGCGCCTAACATCACTCCACCGGAAAGGATAGCCAGAAGAGGGTTGCCTGTAAAGGGCGTCTCTCCCCCGAAGACCCATGTTAAAAAAGCGATAGAGACGATCACAGATATTGGAATATGCCATGTGATATATCCTTTATAAATAAGGAAAAGGCCGCCAATAAGAAGCAAGAGGGCCGAAGTTTCACCAATACAGCCGGGTCTCCAACCAATAAAGAAGTCGCCATATATTGCGGACAAAGATCCAAATTTTTCAAGCACTGCCCCAATACCATAATGCTTTAATATATATAGAGGAGTGGCAGTTGAGACCGCATCTATCCCAGTACCCATATATTTGAAAACTGAAGCGTCCCGGATAGGGGGAAGCCACGCAGAGGTCATGGCCACAGGATAGGAAGCAACCAGGAAAGCTCGCCCTATAAGGGCTGGGTTCCATATGTTAAAACCTATTCCACCCATGAGATGTTTTGTCACAAAGATAGCGACAACTGCACCCATGACGGGCATCCAGTAAGGGATACCGGGCGGTATTATATAGGCAAGCAGCAACCCAGTAATCACAGCGCTGCCGTCTTTGATAGTTATATGACGATGCAGGAGCTTCTGGGATATGGCCTCTGTGGCAACGCAGCTTGCCACACTGACTAAGGTGATAATCAGGCTCTGAAAACCGAAGATAAAGACAGACAAAATAAGAGGGGGTATGAGACAGACTACTACTGTCCACATGATTTTTTCCACTGATTCACCAGTTTTTACATGAGGCGAAATGGAAACGGTCCACCGAGAGGGTTTAGTAGCAGATATTGTATTATTTTTTACTTGCTCTTCGATGATGTTACTCCTTTGTTATTTCTTTGCCTTCATCTTGGCAAGCCGTATGAACTGGACAAGAGGCCTTTTGGCCGGGCATACAAAGGCACAGCATCCACATTCAAAACACTCAAGAACACCGAATTTTGTAGTATCTTCGGGTGCGCCCCCTTCCACATATAACCCTATCTCATTTGGAGCAAGACCCATAGGACAGGCATCAAGGCACCATCCGCACCGAATGCACTGGCCGTAAGGGTTTCTGTCTACCTCTTTATCTGTGAGAAACAGGACTCCGGAGGTTGTCTTACTTACGGGGATGTCAAGGGTAGAAATGGCAAAACCCATCATAGGCCCGCCCATTACAACAGTGGTCAAATCAGGTTTAGTCCCTCCAAGGAAAGCTACAATGTCATTCAGTTTTGTCCCAATCTTTACTAATAGATTGGCAGGCCGAGCAATACCGCGTCCTGATATGGTTATGACTTTTTCGTAGAGCGGCTTGTTTAGGGCTACGGCATCATAAATAGCCTTAACAGTGCCAACATTCTGGACAATTACGCCGATATCAAAGGGTAGACCAAAACCAGGAACTCTACGGCCCGTAATACTTTGGATGAGCTGCTTTTCTGATCCCTGGGGATATTTGACTTTTAAGGAATCTACTAATATGCGGAGTCCATTTGAGGAAATATCCTTGGCAGTCTTATTCATGATCTCTATGGCATCAGGCTTATTTGCTTCGATTCCGATGTGACATTCATTGATGCTAAGGATGTTCAAAATTATTTTCGCTCCTTCAATAATCTCCTCAGGGTGCTCAAGCATCAAACGATGATCGGTAGTAAGGTAAGGTTCGCATTCTGCGCCGTTTAAGATCAAGACGTCTATTTTTGCCTCGGAGGGTGGGGAAAGCTTCACATGAGTAGGAAAACCAGCCCCCCCTATTCCGACAATTCCAGCTTGCTTTATCCTGCCAAGCATTTCATCCCTTGAAAGATCCGCCCAATCGCATGGCGTATACTTTCTTGTCCTGGCTTCTGGATCGGTCTGGATAGTAACCGATGGGGCTCTGACTGCTATTGGATGTGCGGATGTACCGATATTTCTTATCTTTCCAGTCACACTGGCATGGACGTTGGTCCCGAGGCCTGTTTCCACGGCTCCAATCAAGGCCCCTTCAGTAACCTGATCTTTTTTCTTGACCAAAGGTTCGCAGGGAGTACCGAAATGCTGGTTTAGCTGGATTTCAACCTCTTCAGGTATGGGTAAGGTTTCAATCGGCAGGTGGGCTGTAAGCTCTTTTGAATCGGGGGGATGTACTCCACCTTTAGGAAATGAAAGCAATGAGTTGTTCATTTTTATATTTAAGGAAAACAATCACAAAAGGATATAATAAACTAAAATTTTCATGAGATTCATTATTATAAGCCAAGGAAGTTGTCAAGTTCTTAGGGCCTGCTGTGATAACGGCTTGACGTTTTACGAAAAGTGCCAGAATACCCTGACATTTGGTCGGGGCGTCACTAATTGCATTACAAGTCCAAACTTGAAAGAAACAAGCCTATCTTATTTGAGTAAGATCCTTATCTCTTAGATCTGATACGTTGTATTCAAGGACTCGGCCCTTGATCGTTACTATGGGCACAATATTTTGATGGGTAAAAGAAAATAGGAAGGCATTAATGGGCCCTCACTCTTCATCCTCTTTGGGTATCATCTCCTCGGGGATTTCCATTTGCTCGGTGATCGCCTCTTTGAAATGAATTGCTTTGATACCTAAATCATATTCTTTGGAAAGATCCCTTATCTGGTCTATACAATTATGGCAGGGAACGAAGACAACTTTGGCCCCCGTCTCACGGATCTGCTCGGCCTTGATTTTTCCACATGCAAGACGATGTTTTCTCATTTCACCGCCCATAGGAAGGGCACCGCCACCCCCCCCACAACAGTAATTATCATTACCTTGATATTTCATGGGCCGAAAATCTTCAGAGAGAAATTCAGCCAAACGCCGATTTTTTTCTGCAAGGCCGCCGCTGCGAACAATGTTACAAGGGTCCTGAACGGTCGTAGGCTTCTTTATCTTATCCCTTAGCTTGATCCGGCCATCCCGGATGTAATCGTAAAAAAGCTCCACAGAGTGAATAACTTCTTGCTTCGGTGTGTATCCCAACCATGTAGGCGCTTCGAACCGAAGCGCTCTATATGCGTGGCCTCATTCTGTGACAGCGACTTGTTGGACCTCTAATTCTTTCGCTCGCTTGAAAGTGTTTTCAACAATCAGTCTGGCCGTGTTGGCATCGCCGCAAAACATTGCCAAATTAGTGTCATCCCATCCATCATCGCTGGAAAAGGTGTAATCTTCATTGGCCACATGGAAAATTTTGGCTACCTCCATAATATCCTGGGGATAAAATTTGGGTTCTCGAGCGTTGACCGTATATAAAATTTTGGCTCCTTTCTTATCTATTGGGATTTTTAAACCAACTAACTCATCAGCAGTCTCCTCCTCGCACCATTCCAGGGTATCCACCCAGTCTTCTTTGGTGACGGCCATCTGGTTACCGAACTCGTTGTAATTGTTAACAGCTGCAAGCAGTCCTTCAGGGACAATCCCCTGAGAAGTAAGCAATGACCTCAAAAGGGATATCATCAGAGCGATATCTATGCCGAATGGACAGAACAGGGTACAACGGCGACACATGTTGCATTCGTGATAGACAGTATCATAGACCTTCTGAAGAAAACCTCTGTCGACCTTCCCTTTTTTCTTGAGGATCTCTTTCAAGAATCTGACTTTGTGTGCGGGAATCATCTGGGGATCTTTTCCACTGGATAGATAAAAATGACAGGTATCAGCACATAATCCACAACTGGCGCAGATGTTAAGCCACATCTTAAACCTGGCGCCCATTTTGGATTTTAGGAAGCCAATAATCTCTTTGGCGTCAATTTTTTTCATCTCTTTAGAATTCACTTGTTCAATCTTTTTTGCATCTGCTTCTTCGCTCATTATCGAACTCCTCAAAAGTAAGTATAATCAATCTGTTTTATATGGAATAGCCTCTCCGACCAAATTCAATAGCAGTGGCTCCTCTGGAAAAGAAGAAGAGAATAAAATGGGAAAGTTTGGTAAACGGGATCAGGATGAGCATTAACTCACCGGATAACATATGGATCACCTGCATATTGTCCCCTAAAAAGCCTATACCGTCCACTGTTCCGTGGGTGAGGAAATAACCGGTTAAAAAAGGCAGGGCAGTTATAACAATCAATAAATAATCTGAAAAAGTGGAAAGGAGGCGAATATCGGCCGATATAATCCTTCTCAGGAAAAAGAAAAGGGCTATGGCTAAGAAAATAAGAGACATCCAATCAGCCAACCCATCTGGAATGGGTGCCCAGGACCATTCAAAGCGGGACTCCTCCCAGAGGCTGATATGGCCGGAAAACCATATGGGAACAACAATAAGACAACCATGGAATATGTAAGCCAAAATTACGAATACAGGATTTTTGGCCACATCTTTATTCAAAGGTATCAACCAACGACCAAAAGTAGCCAAGACATACTTCCAGCTAAAATGTTGATAAATGATCTTGTCCATTTTTTTTGAAAAAGATAAGAATAGGGCGGCCCTCAAAAGGCTGCCAAGAATAAAAGTCAAAAAGGCAATCCATAAAAGAGGGCCCTCAACAAATGAAAAAAAATCCATAATTTTCCATATCTCCTTTAGAAAATGGTGCCTTTGTCCACAAATCCTTCGGCACCCCCTGACGTTTTACTTGACATTAATATGCTTTGGAATTGTTGAAACATAATAACAGCTTTTGTATGAATAGAAAAAACAGGTTTTTAAATGGAAACTTATGCCTTATGAGTTGTTTCGGCTTTATCTTTTAATATATCCTTTTGTCTAATTTCAATAAGAAAATGAACCTTCCAAAACCGCTCGTCCCCTATTGTCTCGCCTTGAGTTAAGATACAAAGTTGACAAACAACTATACGGTTACTAAGGGGAGCATATAATTGATATAGCGATATGAGGTTTTTTAGAAGTGACTGTCGGGAGAGCTTTGTCATTTCATGGTGTTACGGGGTGCCCCCTTCGTTTCCCTTCCTTTTGATCTGGTTACTGGATTGAAGATTCGATTGGCAACCTTTTTTCCTAACCGGTGAATTTTTTAGTGCGGCATCATTTCATTGTCAATGTTTTTTCCTAATCTTTATAGCATTACTCATAAGCGCCTTAGTATAGGCATATAGTCTATATTCAAATTGACAATTTCAATATATAGAGGCTAAATTGCCATATTATTATTTAAGATAAACCTGATGTATTCTTACGGATTATGAATATTAAGGAGTATAGAATGCCAAAAAAGGCTGCGGGATCTGTAATGGTCATTGGAGGGGGGATTGCAGGTCTTACAGCTGCCTGGGAGTTATCAAGGTTTGGGATCGAAGCGCATATTGTTGAAAAAACCAATTATTTAGGTGGATATGCAATCCAGTTCTGTTGTAAGGCATCGGATGAATGCCAGCAGTGTGGTGCCTGTATGGTGGAAAAGATGCTTAAAAAGGTGATTAATGAGCATAAAATTAAGATACATGTAAGGACAGAAATAGAAAAAGTAGTTCGAAATGGCAAGTTCGCGGTTAGTATGAATATTGGCCCTAAATACATTGATTCAGCAAAGTGTACTAACTGCGGCACCTGTTTTGAAAAATGCCCCGTTGAGGGTGCGGTTCTGAGGGGATATTCAAAAAATAATTTACCACTTTACGCAATCTGTGAGGATAAATGTCTTTTTATTAAGGACGAGAGCTGCACAATTTGTCAGGACGCCTGTTCGGAGGAGGCCATTGTTCTTGACACAACGGGCTCTTCTGATGAGCTTGAGGTGGACGCCATAATTCTTGCTGCTGGTTTTCAACCTTTTAATGCCAAAGAAAAGCCAGGATATGGTTATGGGGAATTCGATAATGTTATAACCGGCCTGGACTTAGAGCGGTTAATAAGAGAAAACGGCCCGGTGATAAGCACATCTGGTGGCAAAGTGCCTCAAAAGATCGCCTTTATCCAGTGTGTGGGAAGCCGAGATGAACTTCTCGGGAATTTATGGTGTTCCCAGGTCTGTTGTGCTTATGCACTAAGGATATCTGAGGCAATAAAGCACAAGAGTCCTGATACGGAAGTAGCCATATTTTATATTGATATTCAGAATACGGGCAACAGCTTTCCAGATGTTTATGAAAAAGTAAAATCGGATCTACGGCTTATAAGAACTATTCCATCAGATATCTATCCTGTGGAAGACAACAAATTGTGTCTGCAGTATATGGGCGAGGATGATGGTTTGCCTATTAAGGAGGAGTTTGATCTTGTGGTTCTGTCCATTGGAATAATGCCGGGATCTGACAATAAGAAATTATCAGAATTATTGGGCCTTAACCTTGATGAGGATGGTTTTTTTCGCTGTATTGATGAAGTAAACAAATCCTCCTCCTCAAGGGATGGCATTTTTATTGCTGGTACTGCTGAAGGCCCAAAATCAATAGTTGCCTCTATGGCCCATGCAGGAGAGGCAGCCTTTGAAGCTATGAAATACTTGGGGGCAACTGAATCATAGAGAGTAAGACTACAGATATGGAAGAAATAGAGATCTGCACAGATTTGTTGGTCATAGGCGGAGGAATTACCGGGATAAAAGCTGCTTCTGAGATCGCTGGTTTGGGGTATAAGGTTTTATTAATAGAAAAGGGTTCTGAAATTGGTAATTCAAAGGAACTGATAAGGCCTTTACTCTGTCTTGGGAGGAGAAAAGATAAGAACTTTAAAGACCTTTTGGACAAGGTAACATCAAACGATAATATTAAAGTCTGTACCCAGACTGATCTTATTAGAACAACTGGAGTTTCAGGAGACTTCAGCGTAATGACATTAAGAGGTACTGATGTTGTTGAACATAAAGTAGGAGCTATAGTGATTGCAACCGAATTTTCTGTAGAGTCCTTACACGAAAAATACGGGCTCAGCCTCTCGGAGAATGTTTTAACTCAATCACGAATAGAAGCGATATTGGCCTCTGAAAAAGAAAGGAAGGAAACCCTTATTATTGATCCCAAGGAAGTAGTCTTCCTTGCAGGTTTTTGCCAGGAGGGAAATCCTCTGGTTATGGAAAGGGTTATGCGTAGCGTTCTTGCCATATCGAAAATAAAGGGGTGTAATGCATATGTCTGTGCAGGGGATATTAAGGTTGCCTCTGATAGTCTTGAAAGGATGTATAAAGAGAGTCGAGAGAAAGGCGTTGTCTATTTTAAGCCAAAAAAAATCCCAAAGATAACCCAGGATGGTGAAGTTTTGGGTATTGCTTTTCGTGACCCGATTATGAGAAGTGACGTAGAATTGGCTCCTGATCTCCTGGTTGTTGAGGAGGAGCTCAGTGCTAATCAAATAAATAGAAAAGTTGCTGAGCTTTTGAGAATTGATTTGGACCCTTGGGGCTTTCTACAAAATGACAATGTCCATCTTTTTCCTGTTCGTTCAAATCGGGAAGGTATCTTTGTAATTGGATCAAGCCGGGAAGTAAATAATCTACCTTGGGCATGGGTGGATGCGGAGAATGCCTCCCTTGAGGTAAAGGATTTCCTTAATAATGAAAAAAAAGCAGTCCCAAAGGATATGGCGGTTGTTGATCGGGCGAAATGTACAATATGTCTTATGTGCTACCGGTGTTGTCCCCATGGGGCTATCTATTGGGATTCCAGGGCCATTATTTCACCTGTTGCCTGCCAGGGATGCGGCATATGTGCCAGCGAATGCCCGAACAATGCTATACAGATCGGTGGATTTAAAGATGTTCAGATAGTAGAGGAAATTAAAAAGTGTGCTGAGTCTGGTAACGGAGATCTGCGTGTAATTGCATTTTGTTGTGAAAATTCAGGCTTTGAGGCATGGCAGATGGCCAAAGCCTTTAAGATGAAATTGCCTTCAGGACTCTGCGTGATAAAGGTCCCCTGTGCAGGAAAGATCGACATCCATTATATCATGACCGCCTTTGTTGAAGGTGCTGATGGAGTTTTGGTTCTGGCCTGCCACAAGGGAAATTGTAAGTCCGAAAAAGGAAACATATATGCAGGGTTGCGGACTGGCAAAGCCCAAGAGGTGCTGGAGGAAACCGGTTTTGAAAAAGAGAGGCTCGAATTTATCACAATAGCTTCAAATATGGGAAGAGAATTTTCTTCGATTGTTGTAAATATGGAGGAGAAAATAAAAAAATTAGGTTCAAGCCCTTTGGGGAATAGTTCATAAATGTTAAAGTACTCCTCCTTGCCATATTTTGACCTGCTATTAAGGACTGAAAGAGATCAATGATCTCTTTTTCAATGACATATAAATATTTGAAATCCGACTTGTCCGGTTTAGGAGATGATTATGAGCGAATGGCAACCAAAGATAACAACATTTCTTTGCCACTGGTGCAGTTATGGTGCAGCAGATCTGGCCGGGGTGAGCCGTTTCCAGTATCCTCCATATTTTAGAATTATTAGGGTCCCTTGCTCTGGACGAGTGGGACCTAAATTAATCCTGGCCGCATTACGGCGTGGTTCGGACGGTGTCTGGGTCTCTGGGTGACACCCTGGCGACTGCCATTACCTGGAAGGTAATTACTATGCTCGAAGAAAGTTCGCCCTGCTGAAAGGACTTTTGGAACATATCGGTATTGAACCTGGCAGGTTGCATTTCTCCTGGATATCTTCGGCAGAGGCAACAAAATTCGTTGATGTGGCGAATTCAATTGCAAAAGAAGTGAAGGCATTAGGGCCGGCAAAGTATCTTATTAAAACAAGAGCTGAGGTAATTTAATGCTCGAATATACCGAAAAGATAAAGGAAACGGCTTATAAGTTGCTTAAAGACGGAAGAATTGATGTCTTTATTGGTTATAAAAAGGGAACCTTACCTATGATAAATGAACCTGTTCTAATTAGTGACCCTGACAATGTTGATCTACTATACTGGGACAGCAACTGCAGTCTTAATCTGTGTAACTATCTGACTAAGAGGACAGACAGGATAGGGATTGTGGCCAATGGATGCAATTCAAGAAATATTGTTACACATATCACTGAAAATCAGATCAGACGTGAACAACTATATATTGTTGGGATTCCCTGCAACGGCATGATCGATCATAGGAAAGTGATGAGAGCTGTCAGGCAAAAAGAGATATTGGAGTTCCAGGAAAATGACGGCATATTTATTGTTAAAGGGAAAGGTTTTGAGGAAGCCTTTGAAAAAAAAGATTTTCTTCAGAACAATTGTGCTGCATGCACACACCGTAATCCTGTGGAATATGATGATATAATTTCAGATCCTTTGGACGAGCAAAAGGCGGCTGATAGATACAGTGATGTGGAAAAGATTGAGCAGATGGACCCGGAAAAAAAATGGTTATTTTTTACCACCCTGATAGAAAAGTGCATTCGGTGTTACGCATGTCGAAATGCATGTCCTTTGTGCTATTGCCCTACCTGTTTTGTGGATGAATCAATGCCGCAGTGGGTTGGAAAGAGCACAGACCCCACCGATTGTATGACATTCCACGTTTTAAGGGCCTACCATTGCGTAGGCCGATGCACGGACTGTGGTGCCTGCGAGAGGGTATGCCCTGTGGGTATCCCTTTGAGGCAGTTTACCAAGAAGCTGGACAAGGATGCCTATGATCTTTTCTCATGGGAAGCAGGGCTCAATCTGGATCAAAGGCCTCTACTGGATGTGTTTAAATCAGATGATTATGATGACTTTATTAAGTGATAAAGGTGCTTATCATGACATGTAAGATATACACCAAGGATGAATGGATAAAGGCCTTGGGTTATTCAAACAATGCCTACAAGATATTTGTTCCTGTCTTGGAAGATGATTTCCACGATTTCAAGCCGCTTGACAACGGAATAAGTCCAGACTTTTATTACCAGAACACCCGGCTATCACCCAAATCGTTGGTTTATCCCCAATCCGAGATGATGTTTGAATACTCTCTCGATGAAAATGAACCTGATGTCAACCTCTTAAAAGAATTAAAAAAGGAATATCATAAACAGGCGATTGTGGGTATAAGGCCGTGTGATGCCCATGCCTTTCAAATAGCAAAGCTCAATTTTAGCAATTCTGAATATAGAGACCCTTGGTGGATTCATCGTTTTGAATCAACCACTCTGGTTGGGCTTGGCTGCAATGATCCATGTTCCACATGTTTCTGTACCTCTGTGGGGGGCGGTCCTTTTAGCAAGGATTGGCTTGATGTGCTTCTATATGACATGGGCAGCGCATATCTTGCTAAGGCAATAACCGAAAGAGGAGAAGAGTTCTTGAATAAGGCAGAAGGAGGAAGTCGTCAAGTTGATGATTCTGTCCTGAAAGATGCGGACAATCTTGCAGTATCCGCCTCAGAAAAATTAACTGCCGGTGTTCGAATAGACAGATTGAAGGAAAAGACAATTAACTCACTTTTTGACGCCGCTTTCTGGGATGATGTGGCCTTTGCATGCCTCAATTGCGGTATTTGCACATATCTCTGTCCTACCTGCTGGTGTTTTGATATCCAGGACGAGGTGATAGGAAAGAAAGGAGACAGAATCAGAAACTGGGATTCTTGCATGTTCCCTATTTTTACCCTTCATGGTTCAGGTCATAATCCGAGAAAAAAGAAAATGCAACGTGTGCGACAGAGGTTTATGCATAAGTTTAAATATTATGTAGACAAATATAAAAACGGTGTTCAATGCTCAGGATGTGGCCGTTGTATACGCTACTGTCCCGCAAATATAGATGTCCGACAGGTATGTGAGCTGATGAATGACTATGGTTAGGCGATTTGCATTGAAAAATAAATAAACTGGCAAGTGACTTTAAAGTCTAACCGGACAACTAAAATAACAGGAAGGTGTTAATTGGAAAACCCGTATTTACCTTATCCGGTTCGTATAGATAAAATCATCACAGAGACGGAAGATAGAAACTTTAAAACCTTTAAGCTGGTGTTTCTGAGCCCCGAGCATGAGGATAAGTTTGTCTACATCCCTGGCCAGTTTGCAGAGCTATCCATACCGGGAAAGGGTGAAATACCCATCGGCGTTGCCTCTTCCCCTACAGAGAAGGGTTTTATCAGTTTTACTGTTAAAAAGGTCGGTCTTGTTACGACCCATCTCCACAACATGAAAGAAGGGGATGTGATAGGCATTAGGGGTCCTCTTGGTAACTGGTATCCCTGGGAAGAAATGGAAGGGAAGAATGTGGTTATTATTGGCGGTGGTTTTGCCTTTACCACGTTAAGGTCAAGCATTATTTATATGTTAACTCCGGAAAACCGTTCCAAGTTTAAGGATATTACTGTGGTATACGGCGCCAGGAGACCCGGGATGCTGCTATATAGAGATGAGCTTGTTCAATGGGAAGAGAGGGACGATTTGACCATGCATGTCACCGTGGATGCTGCTGATGATCCAGACTGGAAATATAACGTGGGGTTAGTACCGATAATTACGGAACAGAAGATTACCAGTGCCAATAATTCTTTTGCCATAGTGTGCGGCCCACCGATCATGATCAAATTTACTCAGCCGGTCTTAGAAAAACTGGGTTTCCCACCAGAAAGGATAATCTTTTCTCTGGAAATGCGTATGAAGTGCGGCATAGGCATGTGTGGACGTTGTAATATCGGTGACAAGTATATATGCAAGGATGGCCCTGTGTTTTCATTAGCACAGCTAAATGAAATGCCAGCCGAGTATTGAACCTGAAAAAATCTCTAAAGTACCGATCCTATTTCTTCTGCCACCTTCTTTGCAGCATCTTTTGGGTCTTTTGCATCCCTGATGGGACGCCCAATAACTACATAATCAGATCCATTTTTGACGGCATCCGCGGGGGTCACGATGCGTTTTTGATCATCATGATCGACTATAGTCCAGGCTGGACGTATACCTGGGGTAACTGCAATCAGCTCATGTCCAAGCTCCTTTTTTATCATGGCCACCTCAAGACCCGAACATACAACACCATGACACCCTGCATCTTTTGCTGTTATGGCTTTTAAGAGGACTAATTGAGAAAGGTCATTCACATATTTTTCGCTATACCCAAGCTGCGATAGGTTTTTGGGGTTCAGGCTTGTAAGAACGGTCACCGCAAGGATTTTGGTGCCCCCAGGATTATTTTCAGCGACACTTCTAAGAATATCACCTCCTTCATCGCAATGAACAGACACAAATTCGGGGCGATGGTGGCTTGCGGCCATAAATGCCCTTTTTACGGTCGCAGGGATATCGTGGAGTTTGAGGTCAAGGAAGATCCCGGCATTTCCTGCATCACGTATAGACTTAAGTATATTAGGGCCATAACTGATAAAAAGCTCCAGGCCCACTTTAAAGAGGCCTACGTGTTCTTTTAGTAGTTCTACATAAGACATAGCCTCATCGTATGTGGGTAAATCCAGCGGAAAGACAATGTAATTTTTTGGATCTTTCATAAAGCACCTCCGTTTTGTGCATTTAAAAATGTATGATTAAAAGAATTGGTAACGTTCAAAAGGCTTTGCATTAAGAAGGACATAAGACTCTCTTTTAAGAAATTCGCAGTCTAACCATGGCAGAACATGGGGCTCTCTTTTCAAAAACGAGACGTCAACTGCAAGGCCAAAGGGACATCACTGCGCT